>CAYQQT010000174.1:0-7536 GCA_964419375.1 uncultured bacterium | reverse complement strand
GGTGGCCGCCGAGGCGCGGGCGCCCCGCCGTGTCCCCCGGCACGCGGCCATGCTCGACGCCGCCGCGCCCTATGCGGACACGCTGCTGTGGGGCATGGTGCTGGGCTCGGTGGCCATGCGCCGGCTCGGTCATCGCCTGAAGTACTGGTGGAACCACCCGCGCCGCCGCCGGGCGGCGGTGGCCGGCGCCGCGAGCGCCGCCATTCCCGTGGTCCTCGGCGCCATGATCGCGCAGGCATTGCTGCGGGGCCGGTGGCCGCACCTGCTCACGCCGCTCATCAGCACGCTGTACGATCAGGAACGGCTCGACCCTCTTGTCCCCGAGCCCGCGGCCGCGCGGCCGCCGCAGGCCCAGATCGTCGCAGAGGCGCTCGCCGCGCGGGAGTCACGATGACGGAGACCATGACGTACGACGTCGCAGTGATCGGGGGCGGGCCGGGAGGCTCGTCGGTGGCCACGCACCTGGCGCGCGCGGGCCTGCGCGTGGGCCTCTTCGAGCGCGAGGTGTTCCCGCGCTTTCACGTGGGCGAATCACTGATGCCCGCCGTGATGGTCATGCTCGATCACCTGGGCGTCCGCGAGCGGGTGGAGACCACGGGATTCCAGATCAAGTACGGCGCCCAGTTCCACGAGCAGGAGACGGGACTGGAGACGACGTTCTACTTCCAGCCCGGTCGCGCGTGGCCCGTGTATTCCTACCAGGTGCCGCGCGCCGAGTTCGACACGCTGCTGCTCGACAACGCGCGGCAGCACGGCGTGCAGATCCACCAGCCGGCGCCGGTGGCCTCGGTCGACTTCGACGAAGACGGCGCCACCCTCGTGGCGGACGAGGGCGGGCAGCCCCGCACCGTGCGCGCGCGCTTCGTCGTGGACGCCAGCGGCAGGGACGGCTTCCTCGCCACGCGCCTGGGGCGCCGCACGCGCATTCCGAATCTCGGCAAGGTCGCGCTCTTCGGCCATTTCAAGGGGGCCGCCCGGATGTCGGGCAAGGAAGAGGGCAACATCCGCGTCTACATCTTCGACGACGGCTGGTTCTGGTGGATCCCCCTCGCGGGCGACGTGACGAGCGTGGGCGCGGTGCTGCACGCCAAGACCCTGCGCGCGTGGGAGGGATCGCCCGAGGACTGCTACGCGGAGATGATCCGCCGCTGCCCCGGCGTCGGCGACGGCCTCACGCGCGCCCAGCTCGTGACCCCGGTGCACCGGGCGGCGAACTTCGCGTACAAGACGCGCCCCATCGTGGGGGACCGCTTCCTGATGGTGGGGGACGCGGTGGCGTTCGTGGACCCCATCTTCTCCGGGGGCGTGTACATCGCCATGCGCACGGCCGAGCTGGCGGCGGAAGCCGTCACGCAGGCGTTCGCGAAGAACAGGTTCACCGCGCGCTACTTCGCGCGCTACGAGCGCAAGGTGTGGGCGGGGCTCAAGCCCTTCTTCAAGTTCATCCACAAGTATTACGAGCCGGGCTTCATCGATCTCTTCATGAAGCCCAAGAACGTGCTCGGCTCCGTGGACAGTGTCCTCAACGTGCTCTCCGGTGGCAGCTTCCTGAAGATGACCTGGCGCACGCGCTTCGGCCTCGCCTTCCTCTTCAACGCCGCCCGCATGGCCACCTGGCGCCGCCGCCGCGCGGGCAAGCCGATCCAGTCGCGTCTGGAATGGTAGTACCAGCCTGCTGAAACATCTTCGCGACTACGCCTTCACCATCGCCGGCATCGCCATCGGCGTGGCGGGCGTGGTGGCCCTTGGTGCCCTCGGCGAGCGCATCGTGGCCTTCATCGAGGGAGGCGACCGCTTCGTGCTCGGGCAGATCTCGGTGGCGGGACGGGGCATGGGCATGGGCGCGGGCTTCACGGCGGGCGGGCTGCTGCCGGGCGCCACCGTGCGCGCGATCGCCGCCGTGGAGGGAGTCTCCGGCGTGCAGGCGCAGGTCATGCTGCCGTTCAACCCCAGCACGTCACAGTTCATGACGCTCACGCAGGAGATGGTGCTCGGCATGGACCTCTCCGTCCCCGTTCCCAATCGCCACTACCGTGAGCTGCCGGTGAAGACGGGCCGATTCCTCCGACAGGGCGATCGGCACGTGGCCGTCGTCGGCGATTCCTTCGCGGCCGCCCACGACGTGCGCGTGGGCGGCCGCGTCACGCTGGAGGGCGAGCCGTACGAGGTGGTGGGCGTCCTCGACCGGATGCTGACCGCGCCCGACCGCTTCGTCATCGTCCCCATTGCGGATGCGCGCGAGCAGTGGGTGGCCAAGGACAAGCTGCTGCGCACCGTGCTCGCCTCCGGCGCCGCCGCCCTCACCGCGGGCGACCTCAACACGGGGGCGGCGGTGGGCTGGAAGGACGGCGAGGATCCGGACGCGGTCGCCCTGCGCATCCGCGATCGGGTGGAGGGGGTCAACGTCCAGATTCCGAGCGAGCTGAGCCGCCTGCTGCGGCAGTCGACGGCGTTCTTCTCGGCGCTGCTCGCCGGCATCGGCGCCCTCGCCTTCGTCATCGGGGGGCTGTCGCTCGCGAACACGATCGCGGCCGCCGTGTTCGAGCGCATCCGCGACTTCGGCATCAAGCGCGCCCTCGGCGCCAGCGACTGGCAGCTCGGGCGCGAGGTCCTCGGCGAATCGCTCGCGGTGACCCTCTCCGGGGGCGCCGTCGGCGTCGGCCTCGCCGTGCTCCTCGGCCTCGCCGTCGACGGCTGGGCGGCGCGCACGGGCCAGCAGCTGTTCGTGTTCTCGCCCCGCCTGCTGGGGGGCGCCCTCGTCTTCTCGGTGCTGCTGGGCGGGGCGGCCGCCATCTACGCCACGCTGCGCATCGTGCGTCTGTCGCCCGCCGAATCCATCCGCCGCGGCGCCTGATGCTGCGCGCCGAGAAGCTGGTCAAGCGCTATCGCACGCCCTCGGGCGCTCTCGGCGTCCTCGATGGCGTCGAGCTCACCGTTCGGGGCGGGGAGTACGTGGTGATCGCGGGCCCGTCGGGCTGTGGCAAGAGCACGCTGCTGAACGTCCTCGGCCTGCTCGAGGACCCCGACGGCGGCGACGTGTGGTTCGGCGACACGCGCGTGACCGCGCTCTCGCGCGCGGCGCGCAGCCAGGCGCGCGGGCGGTGGGTCGGCTTCGTGTTCCAGTCGTTCCTGCTGCTGCCCTCGCTCACCGCGCTCGACAACGTGCTCCTCGCCGCCCGCTACGTGGGGGGGGTGACTGCCGCGCACCGGCGGCGGGCGCTCGAGCTGCTCGACCGCCTCGGGGTGGCGGCGCGGCGGGATCACTACCCGGCGCAGCTCTCCGGCGGCGAGCAGCAGCGCGTGGCGTACTGCCGCGCCATCCTGAACGAGCCGCCCCTCTTGCTTGCCGACGAGCCCACCGGCAATCTCGATGATGCCAACGGCGCCGTCATCCTGGAAGGCTTGCGCGAGCGCGCGCGGGCGGGCGGGGCCGTGATCGTGGTGAGCCACCGTCCGGACGCCGCCCGCGGCGCAACCGCCGTCCTGGGCTTGCGCGACGGCCGGCTGCAGGCGGAGGGCACGTTTCTATCCGAGGAGGATCGACGATGACGAGGGTGTCGAGGCTGGCGCTGAGCGTGGTGGTGTGCCTGGGAGTAGCGTTGTTGGCGCTGCCCGTGCAGGCGGAGGAAGTCACGCAGTCGTTCGGAGCGCCGATGGAGCGCGTGTGGGACGTCACGCGCGCCGTGCTCAAGCAGCAGGGCTGGGAGATCGACAAGGAGGACCGCACCATCGGCTGGATCTCCACGAAGCCGCGGCGAGTGGAGGGTGAGGAGTTCGGAGTGTACGCCAAGGGCACGATGCACAAGCTCGTGCTGCACGTGAAGGCGGCGGGCGGCAACCGCACCACCGCCGGCGTGGAGCGCAGCGTGTTCAAGCGCGAGCGCATCATGTGGATCGAGAAGGACGAGCCCATGACCGTGAGCGAGCGCGACGTCGAGAAGGCGTTGCTGGCGGCGATCGAGAAGTCGCTCTGATGCTCAAGACCCTCGTGCTGGTGGTGATCGCGAGCGTGCTGGGCGGGGTGGGGCACGTGCTGCTGTCGAAGGGGATGCGTACCATCGGCGACCTCACGGAGGCGCCTGCCACGCTCCTCGGTGGCATGGCGACGCGCGCGCTGCTCAATCCGTGGGTGGTGGCGGGGGTCGTCCTCCAGGCGGCCTTCTTCGTCATGTACCTCACGCTGCTCTCGCGCGACGACGTCAGCAAGATCCTGCCCATGACCGCGCTCGACTACATCGTGGTCGCGGTCTTCGCGCAGGCCATGCTGGCGGAGGCGGTGACACCGGTGCGCTGGGCCGGCATCGGCTGCATCGTGGTCGGGGTCTACCTGGTGTCCCGTGCCTGAGCGCGTGCGCGACGCACGGCATCGGCTAAGATGGTCGGAATGACGGACTATCTGCGCACCCTTTTCCTGCACCCGCCCTCGTTCGAAGGCTTCGACGGGGGCGCCGGCTCGCGCTACCAGGCGCGCCGCGAGGTCCGCTCCTTCTGGTACCCGACGTGGCTGGCGCAGCCGGCCGCCCTCGTCCCCGGCTCCCGGCTCGTGGACGCGCCGCCCGCCGGGCTCACCACGGCCGATGTGCTGCCGCTGGCAACAAGCTACGACCTCGCTGTCCTGCACACGAGCGCGCCGTCATTTACCTCGGACGTGAAGGTGGCCGAGGCAATGAAGGGCGAGAACCCGCGCTTGCGGATCGGCTTCGTGGGCGCGCACGTGGCGGTGCAGCGGGAGGCGGCGCTCACGGTATCGCCCGCGCTCGACTTCGTGGCCGGCAACGAGTTCGACTTCACGATCCAGGAGATCGCGCAGGGGCGCCCCCTCGCCTCCGTGGCGGGGATCAGCTACCGCAACGGCGACGGCGGCACGCACCGGACGCCCGAGCGCGCCATCCTCGAGGACATGGACTCGCTGCCCTTCGTGACCGACGTCTACAAGCGCGACCTCGTCGTGGAGCAGTACTTCATCGGCTACCTGCAGCACCCCTACGTCTCGCTCTACACCGGCCGCGGCTGCCGCTCCAAGTGCACGTTCTGCCTGTGGCCGCAGACGGTGGGCGGGCAACGCTATCGCACGCGCTCCGTCGACCACGTGGTGGCGGAGATCGCGCGCGCGCAGCGCCACTTCCCCCAGGTCAAGGAGTACTTCTTCGACGACGACACGTTCACCGACGACCTGCCGCGCGCGGAGGCGATCGCCCGCGGGCTGGGTAAGCTCGGCGTCACGTGGTCGTGCAACGCCAAGGCCGACGTGCCCCACGCCAGCCTGAAGATCTTTCGCGACAACGGCCTGCGCCTGCTGCTGGTGGGCTACGAGTCGGGCAGCCAGGCCATCCTCAACAACATCAAGAAGGGCATTCGTATCGACCGCGCGCGCGAGTTCACCAGGCACGCGCGCGCGCTCGGCATCACCATCCACGGCACCTTCATCATGGGCTTGCCGGGAGAGACACGCGAGAGCATCGAAGAGACCATCCGCTTCGCCCAGGACATCGATCCGCACACGCTGCAGGTCTCGCTGGCGGCGCCCTATCCGGGCACGGCGCTGTACCGGCAGGCTCAGGAGCAGGGTTGGCTGACGAACGAGGCCCTCGTCGACGGCTCGGGCGTGCAGACGAGCGTCCTCGGCTATCCGCACCTGCCGCGCACCGAGATCTTCGCCTCCGTGGAAGCCTTCTACCGGCGCTTCTACTTCCGCCCCCGGAAGATCTTCGCCATCGGCGGCGAGATGCTCCGCGACCGTGCGGTGCTCAAGCGGCGCCTCGGTGAAGGAGTCGAGTTCTTCCGCTTCCTCGCTCGGCGCCGCTCCGACTCCATCTAGTCTCGCGGCGCGGGCCGGCGCGCGTTCGGCGGGGAGGCGTTGGGCTTCGGGGTGCGGGGACCACGTGGATGGTGGCCGATTCGAACCCGTGGCGGCTGGGCTCCATCTGCACGCCACGTGCGGTCCTGGTGAGTGGGAAACGGGTCCTCGCACCCCGAAGCCCGACGCGTCCCCGCCGAACGGTCGTCGGTGGCCTCGACCTTTCGGTTTAGGATGGGACGGTGTGTTCTCTGCGGGGGAACATGTCAGTGACCGTTGTGAAGCGGTAGCCGCGCATCTAGTCTCGCGGCGCGGGCCGGCGCGCGTTCGGCGGGGAGGCGTTGGGCTTCGGGGTGCGGGGACCACGTGGATGGTGGCCGATTCGAACCCGTGGCGGCTGGGCTCCATCTGCACGCCACGTGCGGTCCTGGTGAGTGGGAAACGGGTCCTCGCACCCCGAAGCCCGACGCGTCCCCGCCGAACGGTCGTCGGCGGCCTCGACCTTCCGGTTAGGACAGGACGGCGTGCTCTCTGCGGGGGAGCATGTCGGTGACGGTTGTGAAGCGGTAGCCGCGCTCCTGTAGGCCTTCGATCATGGCCGGGAGCGCATCGCAGAGCCTCGCTGGGGCGCCCTTCGTGCCTTCTGCGTCGTGCAAATCTATGATCGTGCCTGGGCGAGCTTTGCGCAGGACGTGCGCTACCTGGCGCTCCGCGGGCTGCTGTCGGAGGCCTTCGGGCTGTACGGACCAGAAGACGCAGCGCTGGCGGTAGCGCTTGAGAGCGCCGAACATCGCGGCATTCACGGCGCCCCAGGGGGGGCGGAACAGCGTCGGCGCGCGGCCGGTGAGGCGCGTCAGCGTTTCGTGTGCGCGACCGATCTCTTTGAATGTTCGTCTGGGGCCGCAGATCCAGAGGTTGCGGTGAGACCAGCCGTGGCTGGCGATCTCGTGGCCTCGGTCGTGGATGAGCCTCACCGTGTCGGGGGAGCGCTCGGCCCGCTCGCCCACGAGGAAGAATGTCGCGCGCACGTCGCGGGCGGCGAGGATGTCCAGCACGCGCGGTGTGTACTCGGGGTCGGGGCCGTCGTCGAAGGTGAGGGCGACGGCGTTGCTCTTGCGCGGGCCGCGCCAGACGCAGCCGAGCGTGAAGAGGTGCGCGGCGAACGAGTAGCCGAGCACGCCGGTGCTGGCGAGCAGCAGGTGCGATTTCAGCATGACGGCAGCGCGGCGCGCTCGAGGACGGCGGCCACGATGTGGCGCGTGGCGTCGGGCCGGCGCGCGCGCCGCATGCGCTCACGCAGGTGCTCGAGCAGCTCGGGGTCGCCGAGCGCCTGCGCGAGCAGACGCCGCAGATCGCGGGGCGAGCGGGCGATGAGCGCGATGCCGGCGCGCGAGGCGAAGCGCTCGTTGCGCCGCTCCTGCCCCGGCAGCGAGCCGTAGGCGAGCAGCGGGACCTCCGCCGCCATCGCCTCCGCCAGCGTCATGCCGCCCGCCTTGGTGACGAGGAGATCGGCGGCGGCCATGAGCGTGCGCACGTCGCTCGCGTAGCCCACCGTGCGCAGCGATGTGCCCGCGGTGAGGCGTCGCAGGGTGGCTGCCAGCGCCTCGTCGCGACCGGCCACGAGCACGCCCTGCGGCGGCCGCTCGAGTGCCAGGAGCGCGCGCGCCACGTCGGGCAGGCGGCCCACGGAGCCGTACGAGCCCGCCATCGCGAGCACCACCGGCGTGCGGGGCGACAGG
>CAYQQT010000173.1:0-7546 GCA_964419375.1 uncultured bacterium | reverse complement strand
CGCGACGGCAGCGCGGGGCCAGCCACAGCGCGAGCCGGCCCCAGCCCGTCCCGACATCCAGCGCCGCCTGACCCTCGAGCGGCTCGGCGGTCAGGAGCGCCTGGAAGACGGGACTGAGCCCGCTACCCGGCTGCTCAACAGCGCGCGGGGCGCTCAAAAACGCCCAGATCCTAGGCGGCGAGGAGCTCGCGACTGAGACGTAGGCCGCCTACGTCGCAGGGAGCGAGCGACGAGCCAACGACGGAGATGGGCGTTTTTCAGCGCCCTGCCAGCGGCGGCGCGTGATGCTCGGCGAGGTGGTACGAGTAGAAGCCGGCCGCGTCGTACTTCTCCAGCAGGCGCAGCCGGCTCTCGTAGAACTCGTGCAGCGGCATGTCGCGCCGGTCGAGATGATCGAAGATCCCGAGGTCCATCGCAGGCCGGCGTCAGGCCGCGGCGAGCGCGGGTTGCACCGTGCTCGTGACCAGCTCCAGGATCTCGAGCATGCGCGCGAGGTCGTCACGGCGGAACTCGAGCATGACGTGGCGGCAGCCGAGGCGCTTGTAGGCCGCGAGGGCGTCGATCACCGCCTGCGCGCCCTGCGCGAGCAGATCGTCCTTGAGACCGAAGCGCAGCGACAGCTCGATCGTCTCGAACGGGCGCCCGGCCGCGTCGGCCGCCTCGCGCAGGCGTCCCGCCGCCTCGCCGAACTCCGCGGGCGTCTTCGACGTCGCGTGCCATCCGTCGCCGAGGGTGACGACGCGCCGGAAGGCGCCGGGGCTGTCGCCGCCCACCCAGAGGGGCGGATGGGGCTTCTGCACCGGCTTGGGCGCAAAGCCCACGTCGCGGAAGCGGAAGAACTCGCCCTCGAAGGACGGGTGATCCTGCGTCCACAACGCCTTGAACACTTTCAGGCACTCGTCCGCGTGGCGCCCGCGCTTGTGGAAGGTTACGCCCAGGATCTCCAGCTCTTCCTTCCACCAACCCACACCCACGCCGCAGATGAGGCGGCCGTTGGACAGCGCGTCGATGCTCGTGAGCATCTTGGCCATGACGACGGGATGGCGATGGCCGAGGATGAACACGGAGGCGCCGATGCGCGCCCGCGTGGTCACGGCGGCGGCGGCGGTGAGCGCGACCACCGGCTCGAGATACGCCTTGTCGGGAGGATGCGGAAAGCGGCCGCCGGGATAGTTGCCCGTCGCCGTGCGCGGGAAGATGACGTGGTCGCTCACCCACAGCGACGCGATGCCGCGCCTGTCGGCCTCGCGCGCGAAGGTGAGCAGCGCGTCGCGCGTGGCCACCGGTCCCTGCGTCGGAAGATGACAGCCGATCTCCACGCTACTTCGCCGTCTTCCACTCGTTGATCTGGAGGCGGCCCACCAGCGTGTACTTGCCGGCCCCATCGGGCTTGAAGATCGACCCCTCGCCCTCCTTGATCTCGAACCAGCCCTTGCCGAAGGCGTCGATGACGTTGGGCTTGTGGGAGACGATGAGCGTGTTGGTGCCGGGATCGGGCATCGTCGACACCATCGTGCGCAAGGCCTGCGCCCGGCGATTGTTCTCGTTCGGGCTCACCACCTGTCCGCCTTCGGTCACGTCCGCCGTCGTGATGGGCTCCCTGCCGCCGATCAGGCGGGCCGTCTCGATGGCGCGGTAGAACCGGCTCGAGGACACCTTGCCGATCGGGATGCCGGCCGCCTTCAGCACGTCGCCGAGCGCGGCCGCATCGGCGCGCCCCTTGTCGTTGAGCTGCCGCTGCTTGGCGACGTTGTCCGTGTTCAGCGGATCGGTATCCGACGGGTCGGCATGCGTGGCGCCGTGACGGATCACGATGACGTGCCCGCCCGCGCGCAGCGCCTGGAGGATGCTCTCCGCGGACACGGCCCCCTGTCCCCACGCGGACCCCACGAACAGGACGGTGACGAGAAGGGCCAGGGCTCCCCACGCGTTACGCATGACGGCGTCTCCTTGGAATGTGGTTCACTTCACGGGTCATGCACCACCGAGCAATTCGACGGGCGGGTAGTAGGGGCGATCGCCGAGGGCGTCGACGGCGGCCCAGAAGGTGGCGCTGCCGGCTTTGCCGGGCTCTTCGAGCTCCCAGGTTTGGCGCCGGTAGCTCCAGCTTTCGGGATGGAGGCGGCGCGCCTCGGCGAGATACGGCGCCGCCGCGTCACCGAGTCCGATCGCGCTCAGGTACTGGCCGAGACGGAAGTTGGCCGCCGCCAGCGCGTGCTCTTCAGTGGGCGGCGGTAAGCGGCGGCGCGCGCTGTCGGCGGAGAGCACGAACGGGCTCGTGGAGCCGTTGGCTGCCCAGTCGCGCAGCGCGTTCAGGTACGCCGTGCGCACGCGCTCGCGCTCGGCGAGACCTTCGGCGCTCATCTGCTTGGTGGTGCGATCGAGGTGCGTGCGGAAGGCGTCGTTCGTGCCCGCCGGCTCCGCCGGCCTCACGATCCGCCCCCTCTCGTCGATCCACACCGCGCTGGAGACGTTGACCATGCCGTAGAGCTCGGCCACGACGTGGCGCTCGTCGATGAGGCAGGGATACGTCGGCTTGGCGGCGCGGATCCACTGCTCCGTCCTCGCCGCACCGCCGCTGTCCAGCGCCACCGCGATCACGATGAACTTGCGATCACGCAGCTCCTCGTACAGCGCCTGCCACACGGGCAGGTCGAAGCGGCAGCCTCACCAGGACGCCCACGAGACGAGGAAGACTTTCTTGCCCCGGTAGTCGGCGAGCGCGTGCGAGCGTCCTTCGAGATCCGGTAGCGTGAAGTCCGGAGCCTGCAGCGACTCCCGCTGCCGGCGCCGCACGCCCGCGCCCTCGCCGAAGAACCACACGCCGCCGGCATCGTCATGCACCACGGGCTCTCCGAGCCAGCGCGCGAGGGCGGCGATGTTGAAGCGTAACCGCCCCTCGCGCAGGAACTGCCCTTCACGGCCGTGCGGAATCGGAACACACATGTCTCCGTAGCAGACGCCCTCGGGCCTCAGCTCCCACCCGGTGGCGGCCGCCAGCGCGTCCACCGCCACCCAGAGATCGTCGCCTTCGGCAACCGCGGCGCCCGCGGCCGCCGCGTACGCTTCTTGTTCCTTATAGAGGATGGTGACGCTCATCGGTTCCTCCACACGCGTCGTCCGGGGCCGAGCGGCGCCCACTCCACGTCGGGCCGCTCGTCCAGAGCGGTGCCGAAGGCGACGCCGGGCGGCGCTATTAGATTCGCGCCGAGCGTCTTCGGAAACACCTCCGCGACGTCCTCGGGCTCCCACCGCCCGTCGCCCTGGATGGCAGACTCGGCGCGGGGCTGACTGAGGATCGTGTACCGATAGCCGCGGGCATGGAAGACCTGCCCCGTCACTCCGGCGGCGGCGTCGCTGGCGAGGTAGACGACCAGCGGCGCCACGTTGTCGGGATCGCGGTCCGTGCCGGTGGCCAGCTCGCTCGGCCACTTGCCGGTCTTGTCGAAGACCTCCTGCGCGCGGGGCGTGGTGTCCACCATCCGGGTGGCGCCGCTCGGCATCACCGCATTCACGGTGATGCCGTACTTGGCGAGCGCGTTCGCCGTCGACCACGTGAGGCCGATGATGCCCGCCTTGGCGGCGGCGTAGTTCGGCTGGCCCGGCGCTCCGAGCGCCGACACCGACGACATGCTGATGATGCGGCCCCCACGCTGCTCGCGCATGCGCGCGGAAGCCGCGCGCATGGTGTTGAAGGTACCCTTGAGGTGCACGTTGACGACGGCGTCCCAGTCCTCTTCGGAGATGTTGAAGATCATCCGGTCGCGCAGGTTGCCGGCCACGTTGACGAGGATGTCGATGCGGCCCCACGTCGACACCGCCTGCTCCACCATCGCCGCGCCCTGCTTGAAGTCGGCCACCGAGCCCGTGTTGGCGACCGCCTCGCCGCCCGCCTTGCGGATCGTCTCCACCACCGCGTTGGCCACGGAGGGGTCGTTCCCCGTCCCGCTGATGTCCACCCCCGGGTCGTTCACGACCACCTTTGCGCCAGCCTTCGCAAAGGCGATGGCGATTCCCCGCCCGATGCCGCGTCCCGCCCCCGTGACCACCGCCGTCTTGCCCTCGAGCATTCCCATGGCGTCCCTCTCAGCGTTCGTTCGACAGGACCAGCGTGCCGGCGGCTGACAGCATGCCCCCCATCCCGTTCACGAGTGATCGCTTCACGTTCGGCACCTGCCGCGCCCCGCACTCGCCGCGCAGCTGGCGGGTGGCCTCGATGATCGGAAAGATGCCGTACATCCCCGTGTGCGTGTACGACAGCCCGCCGCCGTTGGTGTTGATGGGCAGCGCGCCGCCGGGCGTGGAGCGTCCGTTCTCGAAGAAGGCCACGCCTTCGCCGCGCTTGGCGAGCCCGAGCGCCTCCAGCATCAGCGGCGGCCCCGAGGTGAAGGCGTCGTAGAGCATGATGTGGTCGAAGTCCCGCGGGCCCACCCCCGCCATCGCGAACGCCCGCTCGCCCGAGATCCTCGTCGCTTCGCTGTAGGCGAGGTTCTTCATCTGCGTGAGGCTCACGTGCTCGGTGGCCTCGCCCATCCCGCGCACGTATACCGGCTTCTTGGCGCAGTCACGGGCCCGGTCCGCGCGCGTGAGCACGACGGCCCCGCCCGCGTCGGTGACCAGGCAGATGTTCAAGACGTTGAACGGATACACGACCGGCCGCGACTTCAGCACGTCCTGCACGGTCATGGGCTCGCGGTTCTTCGCCTTGGGATTCAGCGCCGCCCATGCGCGCGTGGACACCGCCACCTGCGCCCACTGCTCGAGGGTGGTGCCGTACTCGTGCATGTGGCGCGTGGTGACCATCGAGAACTGCGTCGGGGGCGCCCCGAAGCCGTACGGGATCTCGAACTGACCGCTGATCGCCGTGTCGCGCGTGCGCGTGACGCCCACGCCGGAGCGGCCGCTCTCGCCGTGCGAGACCACCGCCACGTCGCACAGGCCGTGGTGTAGCGCGGCGGCGGCGTGCTCCACCATGATGATGAAGGAGCAGCCGCCCACCGTAGTGCCGTCCACGTAGCGCGGCATCACGCCGAGCGCCTCGCCGAGCGTGGCCGGCGAGTGCTGGCCCGCGGTGAAGATGCCGTCCACGTCCTTGACGCGCAGGCCGGCGTCGCGCACGGCGTTGGCGACCGCCTCCAGGTGCAGCGTGAGCTGGCTCTTGCCGGGCAGCGTGCCGATCTCGTCGCTCTCGTCCACACCCACGATGCAGACCGAGTTCGACAGCGCCTTCATCGCGCACCGGCCGGCTGAAAGAGCGCCAGCGTGACGTCGTCCGTCAGCTTGTGGAACACCACCTCCACCGGCATGTCGCACTTGATGGTCTTCGGATCGGGCGTCACGTTGATGAGGTTCGACAGCATGCGCGGTCCTTCTTCGAGCTCGATCATCGCGAGCACGTACGGGGGCGGCACTTTATACGCCTTGTTGAACGTCTGGTGCGCGATGCCGAAGGCGTGCAGGCGGCCCTTGCCGCTGGCGGCGATCCACTGGATGGTCCTCGAATGGCACCGGGGACAGAGCACGCGCGGGTAGAAGAAGGTGTGGCCGCACTCCGCGCACCGGGGCAGGAGCAGCTTGCCTTCCTTCAGGCCATCCCAGTACGGTTTGGCCTCCGGCGTCATGGGTTGCGGCAGCGGGCGATCGGGTTCCATCGGCAATCCTTTCTGTAAACGCGGCGAGTGTAGCACTAGCAGGCTGCTGAAAAACGCGCAGGGCGCTTCCCCCTACGGGGATCACGAGGCGCGACAAAAATGCCCATCTCCGTCGTTGGCTCGTCGCTCGCTTGCCGCTGGGGCCCGGACGTGATGGAGTAGGCGCCGCATTCACATCGAGGGAGGCGGGCATGCTGGGAGTGGTCGCGACGCTGAAGGTGAAGCCGGGCATGGAGGCCGAGTTCGAGAAGGTGGCCAGGGAGCTGGTGGCCAAGGTCAACGCCAACGAGCAGGGGTGCAAGCTGTACGCGCTGCACAAGGCGGAAACGCCGGGCACGTACGTGTTCATGGAGCGCTATACCGACCAGGCGGCGGTGGATGCCCATCGCGCCACGGAGTACTTCAAGGCGCTCGGCCGCAAGATGGGCGAGTACACGGACGGCCGTCCCGAGGTGCTCCGGCTGAAGGAAGTCGAATAGCCGGGCCACCATGCTCAACGTCATCGCCGGCCGCATCGCGCGCGTCGCGTCGCGATCGACCTGCCGTCTCACCCACTACGGCCGGACCACGGGGCGCCCACACCAGGTGACCATCTGGTTCCTGCCCGACGGCGACCGCATCTACCTGAGCACGATGAACATGCAGCGCCACTGGACGCGCAACGTGCAGGCGAACCCGCGCGTCGTGCTCCAGATCGGTGGCGAGCGATTGCAAGGTATCGCGCGCGAGGTGACGGCCGCCGACGAGATGGCGCACGTGGCGCGCCTCATGAAGCGCAAGTACCTGCTGTCGCGCCCGTACCTCTGGATCAAGAAGCGGCCCGACGGCGCCTTCCGCGTGGACCTGGACGCCGCCCTCAAGGCACCCTCGACATAGCGCTGACCGGGCGCGTCCTCGTGCGCTTGATTGAGATGGGGGGCCTCGACGGCCCCCCAATCCCCCCACGCTCGGCAGCGCCCCGGCAAAGCCGTGGCGCTCCTCGATATTCCGCTAGGCTCGGCCGGTCGCGAGCGCTCGTGGTCGTCCTCGTCGCGCTGCTTGCCGCGTGCGCGGAGCGCGTGCCGGCGCCGGGCGTCACGCTCGTCTTCAAGCACGCCCGCATCTTCGGTCCCGTGAATCCCATCCCCGACCTGCTTCGCGAGTTCGAGGCCACCCATCCGGGCGTGCGCGTGCGCAGCGAGACGCTGCCGGCCGCCTCCGACGAGCAGCACCAGTTCTACGTCGTGAACCTCGAGGGACAGAGCGCGGGCTTCGACGTGATGATGCTGGACCTCATCTGGGTGCCCGAGTTCGCGCGCGCGGGATGGCTCCTCGATCTCACCTCGCGCGTGAGCGGAGACGAGCTGGGCGCGTTCTTCCCCTCCGCGGTGCACGCGGGCTCCTACGCCGGGCGCGTGTGGGCGCTGCCCTGGAACATGAACGTGGGCCTCCTCTATTACCGCGCCGACCTGCTCGCCAAGTACGGGCTGGAGCCGCCCGCCACGTGGGACGAGCTGGTGGCACAGACGCGGCGCGTGCGCGAGGGCGAGCGCGACGCGCCGCTCGACGGCTATCTCTGGCAAGGCAAGCAGTACGAAGGGCTCATGTGCAACGTCCTCGAAGCCTTCTGGAGCCACGGCACGGATCTCCTCGACGCCGACGGCCGCCTGCTGCCGGACCCGCAGCGGGCGGGCGAGGCGCTCGCCTTTCTGCGCGGCCTCATCGAGTCCGGCGTCAGCCCTCGCTGGACGACGGCGGCCGACGAGGAGCTGAGCCGGCGCGCCTTCGGGGACGGCCACGCCGTCTTCCTGCGCAACTGGCCGTACGTCCTCGATCTGCTCGAGGCCGCCGACTCCCCCGTGCGCGGCCGCGTCGGCATCACGCCCCTGCCCGGCCGCACGCGCGACACGCGCGGG
>CAYQQT010000172.1:0-7552 GCA_964419375.1 uncultured bacterium | reverse complement strand
AGGGGGCATGGAGAAAGTCTCCATGCCCCCTTTTTTGATATAGTCATGCCCATGAAAATGGTTTTCGCGACGGCAGTTGTCCTCGTTTCCCTCACTGCTGGCGGCTCCGCGCTCGCGCAGTCGTCTTCTCGTCCCGCGCCCGCGGCCGCGCCCCTGTCGTTCAAGGTCCTTGCCGACCGCCTCATGTCGATGTTCCCCGCCGTGACCACCGATGTCGTGGAGGTGGCAGGGCCGAGGGTGACGCTGGCGGCGGGCCGCAGCGACGGGCTGCAAGCGGGCGTCGAACTGATGCTTTTCCGCGAAGGGCGCGAGATCTACCATCCCACGACGAAGAAGCTCCTCGGACGCACGGAGGAGACCATCGGCCGGGTCTCGGTCGCCGACGTGTTCGAGAATTATTCGGTGGCCACCGTCGTGGACGGCAGCGGCGCGCGCGCGGGCGACAAGGCCCGCGTGTCGGCAGGGAAGGCGCCCCTCACCATCGTGTCCATCACCAGCGGTCCCCGCGCCCCGGTCATGGAAGCGGCGACGTACGAGCTGATCCAGGAGCTCGAGCGCACGGGGCGCTTCCAGATCATCCTGGGCGATGCGGTCGGCGTCTGGATGAACCAGGAGCGGATCGCCGCCCCGGACTTCGCGCTCGGCACCGGTGTGGCCGCCGCCGCGCAGCGCTTCAAGATCGCCAATCTCCTCGTGCTCCACTTCACCACGGTCGAAGCCAAGCCCTTCATGGACGCCAGGCTCTTCTCGGGAACGTTCGCGGCGCCCCTCGTCAGCACTGCGCTCTTCGTGCCGCCTTCGGTGAAGCCGAAGACGGACCAGGCATTCTCAGGCAGTCAGGGTGGGCAGGGCAACGTCCGGGTCGAGCAGCGGTCATTGCTGGCGCGGCTGCTCTCCGGCAACTTCGAGCCGAACGCATATTCCGCCTCCGCCGCCTCCATTCCCTTGCGCTCGCTGGCGACGCTGCCCTTCACGGTGGTCTCGATGGACATCGCCGTCTCGCCGTCGGACAAGATGCCGCGCATCGTGGTGACGGAGGGGCAGCGCGTCTTCCTTTACCGGCTGAACAACCTCACGCTGGAGCCGGAGTGGACCTACGACCGGCGCGCCGTGGGCAACATTCTGACCGTGCAGTTCGCGGATCTCAACGGCGACGGCGTCCTCGAGGTCGTGGTGAACCGGCAGGACTACAAGGCCGGCATGCTGTCGTATATCCTCACCACCGAAGCCGGCCGCCCCTCGATGATCGCCAACGATCTGCCGATGATGCTGCTCGCGGTGGACGAGAACGGCGACGGCGTCAACCGCACGCTCTTCACCCAGAAGTACAACGACCAGACCTTTTGGACCAAGGGCGCGGTCACGCGCTATGTCCTCAAGGACAAGAGCGTGGTGGCGGCGGGCACCGTGCAGGTGGATTACGACTTCCGAGTCACCGGCGCCGCCTTCTCGAACATCGGCGGCAAGGACCTGCGCGTGCTCACCTTCGTGGACGAGAGCCACCGCCTCAAGCTCGTGGCGGGGGGACAGGAAGTGTGGCGCTCTCAGACGGCCGTCGGCGGCGGCCTCGCCCAGGCGCGCCTGCAGATCCCGATGCTGCAGACGTTCGTCGACAAGTATTTCAAGATTGAGCCGAACCCGCTCGCGGTCGACCTCGACGGCGACGGCACCCAGGAGATCGTGGTGCCCATCAATGAGGACGAGGCGGGCCGGATGGCGGTCGTGTTCAAGGGACCCGTGGGCTATCGCGTGCAGGTGGTGTCCTCAGGCTTCGAAGGCATGGTGACCGGTCTCGGCGCCATCCCGGGCGACGGCAATCCGTCGCTCATCGCGGCGGTGGTGAAGCGGACGGGCGTCCTGTTCAAGACGGGCGGCGACACGCAACTGATCATGACGGTCCCCGAGTAGCACCGTCACGCCGTCCCGCTCGCTCGACCCCTTCGTGCGGCTGTGATCCACACGTACCGCTCCCTCACTCCGCGGGTGCACGCCACCGCGTTCGTCGCCGACTCCGCCCACGTGATCGGTGACGTGGAGCTGGAGGAAGACACGAGCGTGTGGTTCTGCTCCGTGCTGCGCGCGGATGTCAACGTCATCCGCATCGGCCGCGGCACGAACATCCAGGATGGAACGGTCATGCACGTCAACCGTCGCGGGCATCCGACGATTCTGGGTGACTTCGTGACCGTGGGCCACGCCGCCCGCCTGCACGGCTGCCGGATCGCCGACCACTGCCTCATCGGCATTGGCGCCATCGTGCTCGACGGCGCGGAGGTGGGAGAGGAGTCGCTGGTGGCGGCGGGCTCCCTGGTGGCGCCGGGCACCAAGATTCCGCCGCGGAGCTTCGTGATGGGCACGCCCGCCAAGGTGCGCCGCCCCGTGGACGAGGCGGACCTCGATCTCATCCGCCGCTCGGCGCGGAACTACATGGAGCTGAAGAACGAGTACCGCAGCGGCGGTGAAGCCCGGTGAGCATCAAGGCCGTGCGAGGCGTGCACGACATCCTGCCTGCCGAGGTCGCCGTGTGGCAGCACGTGGAGGCGACGGCACGCCGGATCTTCGAGGCGTACGGCTATCGCGAGATCCGGCTGCCGATCTTCGAGCGCACGGAGCTCTTCGCGCGCGGGATCGGCGAGGTCACCGACATCGTGCAGAAAGAGATGTACACCTTCGAGGACCGCGGGGGCGATTCCCTCACCCTGCGACCGGAGGCGACGGCCTCCAAGCTGCGCGCGTACATCGAGCACGGCTTCCACGTACAGCCCAAGCCCGTGAAGCTGTACACGATGGGCCCGATGTTTCGCTACGAGCGGCCCCAGGCGGGTCGGTACCGGCAGTTCCACCAGCTGAACGTGGAGGCGCTCGGGGAGCAGCACCCGGCCCTCGACGCCGAGGTGATGGCGATGCTCGTGGAGCTCTTCCGCGGGCTCGGCCTCGCCGACGGCCTCCAGCTCGAGATCAACTCGCTCGGGGACGCCGCCTGCCGGCCGCACTACCGCGAGCGCCTCGTCGCCTACCTGCGCGAGCACGCCGCCGCCCTCTGCGACGAGTGTCGCGATCGCACCGAGCGCAATCCGCTGCGCGTGCTCGACTGCAAGAAGCCCGGCTGCCAGCCCGTCCTCGAGAGGGCGCCCGCTCTCGCCGACTCGCTGTGCGCCGCCTGCGCTGACCACTTCGCCCGCGTGCGGGGCTACCTCGACGCCTGCGGACTCGCCTACGTGGTGACGCCGCGTCTCGTCCGGGGCTTCGACTATTACGTCCGCACCACCTTCGAGTTGACGACCACCAGGCTCGGCGCGCAGAACGCCGTGGCGGGCGGCGGGCGCTACGACGGGCTCGTGGAGCAGCTCGGGGGGCCGCCCGAGCCCGGAATCGGCTTCGCGATCGGCGTCGAGCGCGTGGTCTTGTTGCTGGGCAACGCGGTCCCGCCCGCGCGGCCCGTGGCGCTGCTGATCCCCCTCGGGGAGGCGGCGCTGCGACGGCTGCTGCCCATCGCGCAGGCGGCCCGCGCGCAGGGCGTGGGCGTGGAGCTGGGCTACGGTACGCGCAAGCTGCGCGCGGAGCTGGAGCGCGCGCACAAGCTGGGCGTCGCCTACGCCGCCATCGTCGGTGACGACGAGCTCGCGCGCGACGAGGTGCTCCTGCGCGAGATGAACTCGGGCACGCAGAAGCCGGTGGCGCTCGCCGCGCTCCCGGCGCTGCTCCTCGACCTCTCGCGCGCGGTGGTAGACTTGGGACAGGACGCCAGACGTTGAGCGAAGCCACTACGGTCACGCGCCGTCTCTCCCTCGCCCCCGACGTCGACCTCGTGCAGCTCCTCGGACGCAACGACGATCACCTGCGCACGCTGGAATCCGAGTTCGACGTGCGCATCGTCGCCCGCGGACACGACGTTATGCTCAAGGGGGACGAGCGCCAGGTGCACAAGGCGGAGCGCGCGCTCACGCAGCTTGCCGATCTCGTGCGCACGGGCGCTCCCGTACGGGCCATGGAGGTGCGCGCGGCCGTGCGTATGCTCTCGGAGGACGATGGGGCCGACGTCAAGTCGGTGTTCGCCGACTCCATCTCGGTCCCCGGCCGCAAGAAGTGGATCTCACCCAAGACCGTGGGGCAGAAGCGGTACATCGACGCCATCCGGCGCAACGACATGGTGTTCGGCATCGGCCCCGCGGGGACGGGCAAGTCGTTCCTGGCGGTGGCGATGGCCGTGAACGCGCTCATGAAGCGCGAGGTGGCGCGCATCGTCCTCACCCGGCCCGCCGTGGAGGCGGGAGAGCGCCTCGGCTTCCTGCCCGGCGACGTCTACGAGAAGGTGCATCCGTACCTGCGTCCGCTCTACGACGCGCTCTACGACATGATCGATTCCGAAAAGGTGGCGGCTCTCCTCGACAAGGGCGCCATCGAGATCGCGCCCCTCGCCTACATGCGAGGCCGTACGCTGAACGACGCCTTCATCATCCTCGACGAGGCGCAGAACAGCACCACCGAGCAGATGAAGATGTTCCTCACGCGTCTGGGGTTCAATTCCAAGATGGTGATCACGGGCGACGTCACCCAGGTGGACCTGCCGTCGTCGCGGGGCTCCGGGCTCATCGAGGTGCAGGCGATCCTGAAAGGCGTGCAGGGGATCCAGTTCGTCTACTTCGACGAGCAGGACGTCGTCCGTCACCAGCTCGTGTCCGCCATCATTCGCGCCTACGGCAGCCACGACGCCCGGGGCGCCGCCGCCCGCCGTGGAGACGGCCCCCCCGTCGAACCGTCCTGATGCCGGTCGTCATCGACAATCGCCAGCGACACGTGTCCGTTGCCACGGCGCGCCTCTCGCGAGCGGTCCAGCGCGCGCTGGAGGCCGTGGGCCGGCCCGCCGGTGAGGTCGAGCTCACCCTCGTCGGCGACGACGAGATCCGAAAGCTGAACGGCGCCTTCCGGGGAATCCACCGCCGGACGGACGTGCTCGCCTTCCCCCTCGAAGCCCCGCACGCCCCCGGCCAGCTCGTGGGCCAGATCGTGATCTCGGCGGACACGGCGTCGCGCCAGGCCCGACGCCTTGGCGTTCCCCTCCCCGCCGAGCTCGACCTCCTCGCCACGCACGGCGTGCTCCACCTCATCGGCTACGACGACCGCGATCCCGTCGAAGCGGACATGATGCACCGCCGTGAGCGCGACATCCTGGGCGCGGACGCCCCCCGCCGCTTGTGGCAGGGCCTCCTGCCGTGATGCGCTCCGGGTTCGTGGCGCTCATCGGTCGGCCCAACGCGGGCAAGTCCACCCTCTTGAACCGGCTCGTGGGCGAAAAGCTGTCCATCGTGTCGCCGCGCCCCCAGACCACGCGCAACCGCGTCACGGGCATCAGGAACCGGCCCGGCGCGCAGGTGATCTTCGTGGACACGCCCGGCTTGCACGAGGCGCGGGGCAAGCTCGCGGACTTCATGCTCAAGACCGCCCGGCGTGCCGTGGAAGAGGTCGATCTCGTCTGCCTGCTCGTGGACGCCTGCGCGCCCGACGGGCCCGACGCCGTCGTCCTCGCGCCCCTCGCGGGCTTTCGCGGCCCGGTCTTCTGTCTGCTCAACAAGGCCGATCGCGTGCGGCCCAAGACGAAGATGCTGCCGCTCATCGAGCGCTGGCGCGCCGCGCATCCCTTCGCAGAGATCATGCCCATCTCGGCCGCCGACGGCACGAACTGCGATGCGCTGCTCGACCTCGTCGTGGCGCGGATGCCGGAACATCCCGCCTTTTTTCCAGAGGATGCCACCAGCGACCAGCCCGAGACGTTCTACGTGGCCGAAGTGGTGCGCGAGAAAATCTTTCACCTCACCCACCAGGAAGTCCCGTATGCGGCGGCGGTACGCGTCGAGGAGCTCACCGAGCGTGTGCGGCCGCCCCGGCTGGACATCCGCGCCACCATCTTCGTCGAGCACGACTCGCAGAAGGGCATCCTCATCGGCAAGGGGGGCGCCATGCTCAAGCGCATCGGCACCGAGGCCCGACGCGAGCTCGAGGGCTTCTTCGGCATCCAGGTATTCCTCGGCCTCACCGTGCAGGTGCGGCGTAACTGGCGCAGGGACGACCGTGCCCTGCGCGAGTTCGGATTCCTGCTCACCTCCTGACATGGCTCTCGCGAGGACGGCGGCCGTCGTGATCGGCAGCTTCCCGTTGGGCGAGAGCGATCGGGCGGTCACGTTCTACTCGCGGGAGCTGGGCAAGGTGCGCGGCGTGGCGAAGGCCGCGCGGCGGATGAAGTCCCGCTTCAGCGGCGCCCTCGAGCTGTTCACGCAGGGCGAGCTCGTCCTCTTCGACACCGGCCGGAGCGACCTCGTGCGCATCGACCACTTCGACGTCGGCCACCCCTTCCAGCGGGTGCGCGGGGACCTCGAGCGTCTCGGACAGGCCTCCTGGATGGTGGAGTGTGTCACCCGGCTCACCGCCGATCGTGATCGTCACCCGGCGCTCTACGGCCTGCTCGTGCGAAGCCTCCGCGCCATGGAGGAGTCGCCGGTGCCGGCCTGGATCGCGGTGTGCTTCGCCGCCCGCTGCCTCGACGCCCTCGGCCACCGGCCGCGGCTCGACCGCTGCACCGAATGCGCGCGGCCCTATCCGTTCCCGGCCGCCCGTCTCGACGAAAGCGGGGTCGTCTGCGATGGCTGTGCAGCGCACGGCGGCGGTACGCCCATCTCGGCCGCGGCCGCCATGGCGTTGCATCGCGTGCGCTCCCTGCGTTGGGAGGAGGCGATCACGGCTGCCGAGCGCGCGCAAGGCGAGCTGCGCGCCGTCCTCGAAGCTCACATGTCACGATTGATCGGCTACCCGACGCGCACGACCAAGTTCCTGCGTGAGATTCGCCGGCTCTCGGGAGTGTCCGGAGAGCGCCCATGAACCTGACGGCGCGGCCGTTCCCGGAGTAAGGTGAGCGTATGAACATGGATCTCATCGTGTCCCTGTGCAAGCGCCGGGGCTTCATCTTCCAGTCGAGCGAGATCTACGGCGGCACCGGCTCCTGCTGGGATTATGGTCCTCTCGGCGTGGAGCTGAAGAACAACATCAAGCGGGCGTGGTGGCGCGACAACGTGCGCCTTCGCGCGGACATGGTGGGCCTCGACGCCTCCATCCTCATGCACCCCGCCGTGTGGAAGGCGAGCGGCCACATCGATCACTTCACGGACCCCATGGTCGACTGCCGGGAGTGCAAGCGGCGCTTCCGCGCGGACAAGGTCGACGAAACACCGTGGACGCACTACTGCCCGGCCACGAAGGGCAACAAGTTCGAGATCCCCGCCTTTGAGCCGTGCCGCCATTGCCAGGCCCGGCGCACACTGTGTCCCGAGTGCGGACGCGGCGAGCTGACGGCTCCCCGGCAGTTCAACCTGATGTTCAAGACGTTCATGGGCGCGGTGGAGGAGAACGCTTCCGTCACCTACCTGCGGCCCGAGACGGCGCAGGGCATCTTCGTCAACTTCGACAACGTGCTGCAGTCCATGCGACTGAAGCTGCCCTTCGGCATCGCCCAGATCGGCAAGGCCTTCCGCAACGAGATCACGCCGGGCAACTTCATCTT
>CAYQQT010000171.1:0-7593 GCA_964419375.1 uncultured bacterium | reverse complement strand
TGTCCATCACGCGAAGGCTGCCCTTGGCCATGCCCTGATCCTCCTCGCAAGCGACGCTGAAGTACCTTCCGGAATTGTCACCTGCACGCTACCACGGACTCTCGCGCCGGCGCCGGAGTGGGACCGCTCGGCTGCCGACGAGCCGGATGATGCGGTACGCTCTCCGGCGGGCGCGCGCGTTCGCCGCGGGGCTACACGACCTGCTTCATGGCCGCGGCGGCGTCGAGAGCAGGTTCGAGCGCTGGTGCGAGACGGTGGCGGCGCTGCCCCGGCGGCAGACGCGGGTCCTCACGTGGCCGCTCGTGACGGTGTTCGGATTCCTCGCTCAGCCCGCAGGACACATCTTCCTCAAGCCGACCGTCATCCGCGCCGCGGCCCGCGAATACGGCTTCGACTTCCGGTATCGGTCCCGGCCGGGCTGGGACACCTACGCGAGCCTCCTGCAATTCGCCGCCCGCGTGCGGCGCGACCTCCGCGATCTTCGTCCCCGGGACATGATCCACATCCAGTCGTTCATGTGGGTGCAAGGGTCGGACGATGACGCCGAGCGACAACCTCAGCCCAACGCTGCCGATACCACCGCTCACGCGATGTCGCCGACCACCCGCACGCGCACGCGCAGCGAGTTGCCCGGAAGATACGCCAGCGGGAGATCCTCCATCTCGACGACTGCCAGCGTCGTGCCGTCGGCGCCGGCGCGCACGGCCTTGTCCTCGGCGAGCCGCCGGGCGCGCGCGATCGCCTCGTCGCGCGGCAGGTCCTGGAAGATCTGGTCGACCTCGCCGCTCACCTGAGCGATGGCGGCGCCCACCGCGTTGGCGACCGCCTGATGCTCGACGTTGACGACCTCGGAGATCCCCGGCAGCGCGTCGGGCACCAGGAAGCTACCGCCGCCGACGACGACGAGCGCGACGTCGTCGGCATCGGTCTTCATCCGGTCCACGCCCTCCTCGATCATCACGCGCATGCGGGCCAGCGAGTCGCGCACGAGCGCGGCGGGCAGACCGGCGACGCGCCCGCGCTCGCCGAGGTCGATGAGGCCGGCGGCGACGGCGATGTCCGTGGCCGTCAGCGTGTCGCCGCCGAAGACCAGCGCGTCCTCGGTGAGCCGGTAGCCGACGCTGGTGGGCCCCACCGTCAGCGGCTCACGCCGGATGAGGGTGCCGCCGCCGAGGCCCAGCGACAGCAGATCGGGCATCCGGAACAGCGTGCGGACGCCGCCGACCTCGACCACGCTGTTGGCCTCCCTGGGAAAGCCGTGACGAAGGCTGCCGATGTCGGTGGTGGTGCCGCCGACGTCGATCACGATGGCGCTGGCGCGCTTGGAGAGGAAGGCCGCCCCTCGCATGCTGTTGGTGGGGCCGGAGGCAAAGCTGTACACGGGAAACGCCTCCGCGACGTCGGCCAGCATGACGGTGCCGTCGTTCTGCGTCAGGTAGAGGGGGGCGAGGATGCCGCTCCCCCGCAGCGCCTCCGTGAAGGCGCGCGTGGTCGTGCGGGCCAGCTCCAGCAGGCACGCGTTGAGCAGCGTCACGTTCTCCCGCTCCAGCAGGCCGATGCGCCCGAGGTGGTGGGAGAGCGTCACCGCGACGTCCGGACACTCCTGCCGGATGATCTCGGCCGCCTGCTCCTCGCACGACGGGTTGAGCGGCGAGAAGATCGAGGCGACGCCCACCGACCGGATGCCGGAGGCCCGCAGGCGCCGCGCCGCCGCCCGCATCCCCTTCGTGTCGAAGGGCACCAGGGGCCGGCCGTCGAACTCGTGGCCGCCCTCCAGCATGATGACCTCGCCGCGCACGAGGGCGGCGAGATCCTCGGGCCAGTCCACGAACGGCTCCAGCGACGCGCTCGCCGGCAGTCCGATCCGCACCGCCGCCACCCGGGCGAGATCGCGGCGCTGCACCACCGCGTTGGTGAAGTGCGTGGTGCCGATCATCACCGCGTCGACGTGCCGGGCAGCACCCGCCGAAGACTCGAGCAGGGAGTGAAGCGCGCGCGCGATGCCGGTGGTGACGTCGGGCGTGGTGGGCGTCTTCACGGAGGCGGCCACGCGGTCCTCCTCGAGCAGCACGGCGTCGGTGTTGGTGCCGCCCACGTCGATGCCGACGCGCCTCACGCGAACACCGAGCGGAAGTCGAGGTCGTACCCGAAGGCGCGCGGGCCCACGTGCTGCAGTCCCTTGGGGGTGAGCAAGATCGGGGGCGCCGGCAGCGCGACCACGGTGACGCGCTGGCCATAGCGGAGCGTCTCGGTGCCGACGGCATCTCCGGCCGCCGAGTCCATGACACAGATGAGATCGGGCGTGGTGACACGCGGCTCGCCGTCGAGCCAGCCCACGGCGAACTCGTTCTGGAAGGCGAGGGTGAAGGCGTGCCCGCGGAACTCGTCGAGGCCTTCGATGGTGGCGGTGCCGCGCAGGAAGCCCTCCGTCGTCCGCCGCGCCACGTCGGCGATCTTGCCCGCGAACAGCCGCTGCCCGCGCTCGGCCGCCACCACCGCATCGATGGGGTCGCGGTGCGCGCGGCGCGCCGCCTGCACGGTCTCACCGATCCGGATCGCCTTCGTGGTCGAGTAGAGGATGGCGCACTGCTTGACTTCCTTGCCCGTGCGCGGCGCCTTGCACGTGGCGGCGATGGATCCGACCTCGACGCAGACCTTGCGGCTCACGCGCTCCATCCACTTCCACGAGGCCGCGCGCGCGACGATGACCTCGTTGTCGCGCACGTCGGCGAGCGTGAGGGGGTACATGGGCAGATCGTGGATGGCGAACGACGTCATCTGCGCCTCCGGGAAGGCGCGGCCCATGCAGTCCGCGTCGACGACGGGCAGGTCGAGCATGGCGGCGGCGAGAAAGGGCTGGAGGGCGTTACCGCCGCCGATCTCGAGCGACATGACCGCGCGGAAGCGCCGGCCGAGGTACTCCTCCATCATCCGCACGGCACGCTCGATCGTGCGCGGATCGGTGAGACGCTCCTGGCCCACGAGGGGCGCGCCCATGTTCGAGACGACGGCGACGAGATCGTCGTCGGCGAGATCCATGGGGTCCATCAGCGAGACCACGACACCCTCGCGGTAGAGCTTGCGCATGTTGAGGAGCGCCAGGTAGGGACTGCCGCCGCCGCCGGTGCCAAGGATCCAGGCCCCGATGGCGAGCGACTCGATCTCTGCGGCGGACACGGGTCGAGGCGCGGCCATGAGCGCCGTATGTTACCCTCCCCGACATGACGGTGCGCAAGAGAGTTGCCTTCGTCACCATCGGCCAGGCGCCACGCGACGACATGCTGCCCGAGATGCTCGCGCGCATCGGACCCGGCATCGAGGCGGTCGAGGTGGGCGCGCTGGACGGGCTGACCGCGGAGGAGATCGCCCGCCTCGCGCCCGCGCCCGACGATCACGCCCTCGTGAGCCGGCTGCGGGACGGCACCGAGGCGACCATCGGCAAGCGCTGGGTGACGGCCCGGCTCCGGGAGCTGATGACGGCGCTCGACGCGAGCAACCCGGCCCTCGTGGTGCTGCTCTGCACCGGACACTTCGACGGGATCCGCTCGCAGACGCTCCTCGTGGAGGCGCAGCGCATGGTGGACGCGATGACGGAGGCGTTCGCCGAAGACGGGCGGACGGTGGGCGTCATGGTCCCGCTCGCGCGGCAGGTGGACGAGTTCCACCTCCGTGGCGGGCGCCACGCCTTCGTGATGGCGCACGCCTCGCCCTACTCCGGCGGGCGCGTCGAGGACGCGGCGCGCGAGCTGGAGAAGACCGACCTCATCGTCATGCACTGCATGGGCTACGACGAGGCAATGCGTCGCCGCGTCGCCGACGTCACGGGCAAGCCCGTGCTCCTCGCCCGGCGCGTCGTCGCCGACGCCGTCGCGGCGCTGATCGGTTGATCTGATCGGTTGATGAGACCAGAGGGAGGTACGCACATGCGCGGACTGCGGTGGACGGCGGCCCTGATCCTCACGTCGGCGCTCACGCTGGCGGCCTCGGCGGCGCCCGCGTTCGAGCGGGTGGGTGACAAGAAGATCCTCGTCTTCGCCGGCCGCCAGGACGTGCCGACGATCGACCCGAGCGTGAAGTACGACTGGTCCATCCGGATGATGCAGCAGTCGCTCTACGACGGGCTCGTGAAATACGTCGGCAACCCGCCCGAGATCCAGCCGTGGCTCGCCGAGCGCTGGGAGTCGACCCCGGACGCCCGGCGCTGGACGTTCTACCTCGTGAAGAACGCGAAGTTCCACAACGGCGACCCCGTCACTGCGGAGGCGGTGCGCTTCTCCTTCGCGCGCACGCTCAAGCTCAACCAGGGGCCGGCGTGGATGCTGTCCGACTTCCTCAAGGAGGACGGCATCAAGGTGCTGGATGACCACACCATCCAGTTCACGCTCACCCAGCCGTACGCGCCCTTCCTGTCCTTCGTGCCCTGGTGGTACGTCATGAACCCCAGGCAGGTGCTCGCCAACGAGCAGGGGGGCGACCAGGGGCAGAAGTGGCTGACGAGCAACGAGGCCGGCAGCGGGCCCTTCCGCATCAAGCGCTGGCAGCAGGGCGTGCTGTACGAGTTGGAGGCCGTCCCCGACTACTGGAAGGGCTGGCCGAGCAAGGACGCCATCGGCGGCGTCATCTACAAGCTCGTGCGCGAGGCCGGCGCCCAGCGCGCGGCCCTCATCCGCGGCGAGGCCGACATCGTGGAGGGCCTCACGCCCGACGACTACGACCAGGTCACCAAGACGCCGGGGATCGTCGTGCCCAACTTCCCGGGCATGACGACGTTCGGGCTCAAGATGAACACGCAGAAGGGGGCCACGCGCGACCCGAACTTCCGCAAGGCGCTCGCCTACGCCTTCGACTACGACGCCTTCGTGAAGATCTACAACGGCAACGCCGTGCTCCAGACGAGCCCCTTCCCCAAGGCCACCCGCGGTCACATCGACGTGCCCGGCTTCTACCGGCAGGACCTCGCCAAGGCCAGGGAGTTCCTCGCGAAGTCGGCGTATCCCCAGGGCGGGGTCGAGGTCGAATATGTCTACGTCGACGGGCTCGAGGAAGAGCGCAAGATGGGCCTCGTGCTCATCGACAACCTGGGCAAGCTCAACATCAAGGTGAAGATGGTCGCGCTCACGTGGCCCAACATGGTCGCGCGCGGCTCCAAGGTCGAGACCTCGCCCGACCTCCTCGCCGTCTTCGCCACGCCCGTCTCCACCGATCCCGACGCGGTGGCATACCAGTATCACAAGAACTCCTGGGGCAAGTACTATGGCTCCTCGTTCTACACCAACGAGGAGGTGTGGAAGCTCATCGAGCGGGCGCGCCAGCTCGCCCGGTGGGAGGAGCGGGCGCCGCTCTACGCCGAGATCCAGCGGCGCATCGCCGCGGACGCCCCCGAGGTCTTCGGCATGCTCGCCAACCGTCGCTGGGGCCTGCGCGATCACGTCAAGGGCTTCACGTTCAGCCCCGTCCGCTTCACCGGGGAGGTCGACCTCTACCCGCTCGCGATCGTCGCCAAGTAGTTGACGTGGTACGTCGCCCGACGGCTGGCCCTCCTGGGCCTGATGCTGTTCGGGCTGCTGTGCATCACGTTCGCGCTCTCGCACGTGGTGCCGGGCGACCCCGCGCGGCTGGCCGCCGGTCCCGACGCCAACGCCTCCATGGTGGAGACGGTCCGCCGCGAGTACGGGCTCGACCAGCCGGTGTGGGTCCAGTTCCAGCGCTACGTGCGGGGCGTCCTGTCGGGTGACCTCGGCCGATCACTCCGCACCAGGCAGGACGTGACCGCCGACCTGCTGCGCTACTTCCCGAACACCTTCGAGCTCGTCACGGCGTCCATGCTGCTGGCGGTCGCCCTCGGCGTCCCCCTCGGCATGCTCTCGGCCGTCTACCGCAACACCTGGGTCGACCACCTGACGCGCTTCGTGTCGGTGTCCGGCGTCGCGATCCCCGCTTTCTGGCTGGGGCTCATGCTCCAGCTGCTCGTCGCGCTCCACTGGGGCCTCGTCCCGCTCGGCGGCCGGCTCTCGCTGATGGCCACCCCGCCCGCGCCCATCACGCATCTGCTCTTCGTTGACGCCGCGCTGCGCGGGCAATGGAGCACGCTGGGGGACGCCCTCGCCCACGCGCTGTTGCCGGTGGTGACGCTGTGCTTTCCGGCGCTGGCCTCGATCATGCGCGTCAACCGGGCCGAGATGATCGAGACGCTGCGGCAGGACTACATCGTCAACGCCCGCGCCCAGGGCACGTCCGAGCTGCGGATCGTGACGCGGTATGCGCTGCGGAACGCGATGGTGCCGACGCTGTCGATGATCGGGCTGCGCTACGGCTGGATGCTCGGCGGAACGATCCTGGTGGAGACGGTGTTCGACTGGCCCGGGATCGGTCTCTACGCCGTCAGCTCGGCGCTCGCCTCGGACTTCCAGCCGGTGGTCGGCGTCACGCTGCTGATCGGGCTGAACTTCATGGTCGCCAACCTCCTCGTCGACCTCGCGTACGGCTGGATCGACCCCCGCATCCGTCCCGCCGCACTCACGTGATGGACCGCGCGCTGCCGCTCCGGCCGCTGACGCTGTGGCTGCAGGACCGCCGGAGCGCGGTCACGGAGCTGCGCTTCTACGCGCGCATCTTCGCCCGCAGCGCGTCGTCGATGCTGGGCCTCGTGCTCGTGCTCGCCTTCGTCGTGCTTGCGGCCATCGGGCCGTGGATCGTGCCCTACCCGGAGGACGGGCGCGGGGCGGTCCACCTCGACGACAAGCTGCAGGCGCCGAGCGCGCGACACTGGTTCGGCACCGACGAGGTCGGCAACGACGTCTACACCCGCGTGATCCTGGGCGCCCGGGTGTCGCTGCAGATCGGCCTCGTCATCACGCTCGTGGCCGCGGTCATCGGCGTGCCGCTCGGCGTCGTGGCCGGCTACGCGGAGGGCGCGCTCGGCGAGACCATCATGCGCGTGACCGACATCTTTCTGTCGGTGCCCGCGCTCGTGCTGGCCCTGGCCATCGTGGGCGCCCTCGGACCCGGGATGGTCAACGCCGTCATCGCGATCTCGCTCGTGTGGTGGCCGGGTTACGTGCGGCTGGTGCAGGGCAAGACGCTCGCGCTCAAGGCGCAGACGTTCGTGGAGGCCGCGCGCGCGGTGGGCACGGGCCGCACCCGCATCGTCTTCCTCCACGTGCTGCCGAACTGCGTGTCGCCCATCGTCGTGAAGATGAGCATGGACATGGGCACGGCGATCCTCACCGCGGCCAGCCTCGGCTTCATCGGCCTCGGCGCCCAGCCCCCGTTCCCCGAGTGGGGCGCCATGATCAGCCACGGGCGCAACTACCTGCCCACGTGGTGGTGGTACTCGGCGTTCCCCGGCCTCTTCATCTACCTCACCGTGCTGGGCTTCAACCTCCTCGGCGACGGCCTGCGCGACATCCTCGACCCCCGCAGCCGCGAGTAGCACACGCTCAGGAACGACCAAACGGGGGGCCACCCGGTTCCCTGGACACCAGAGCGTCAACATAAAGCCCGTTCTCAGTCATGGCCTGCCTAGCCCGAGAGTCTTCCCCCCGGGTCTTCCTTGGCAGAGCAGCGCGACGACGGTCTTCATGATGTGTTTCC
>CAYQQT010000170.1:0-7648 GCA_964419375.1 uncultured bacterium | reverse complement strand
TGGGGGCCCTTCGAGGCCCCCCATCCAACCAGGCCACGTAGGCCGCGTACGTCGCAGGGAGCGAGCGACGAGCCAACGACGGAGATGGGCGTTTTTTCGCGCCTCGTGATCCCCGAAGGGGGGGCAGCGCCCTGCTAGTCTAGCGCGCGCGGCGGCGGGACGCGGCGGGGCGCGAGGGGGCGGTGTCGTCGTCGGGGACGGCGCCCACGCCGGCGATCTCGGGCAGGCCGGCTTTCTTCAGGGGCTCGTTGAACCGGTCGCGGATCCACTTGGCGTCCCACCACTCGAGCGGCGTCACGGACACGCCGGAGACGAGCACCTCGAAGTGCACGTGGTCGCCGATCGCGAGACCGGTGGCGCCCGAGCGCCCGAGCGCCTGGCCCATCGTGACCTTGTCGCCGGGCTTGACGTCAATGGACGACAGGTGCGCGTAGAGCGTCTGCAGCCCGAGGCCGTGATCGAGGATGACGGTGTTGCCGTAGATCGTGAGCGGCCCCGCGAAGGCGACCACGCCGCTGTTGGCGGCGGGCACCGGTGACTGCCTGGTGGAGGCGAGGTCGTAGCCGTAGTGCACCTGGGTGTCGATCTCGCGGCCGTCGTACACGTAGGTGCGCGTCTCCGCGAAGTTCGAGAAGACCTTCGTGTTGCGCGGCTGTACGAAGGGGCCGTCCCACAGCGGCGCCGGCGCCGTCTTGCCGCCCACCTTGATCTTTTCCTGCTCCGCCTGCTTGCGCTGGTCACGGTTGATGACGAGAAAGCCCTCCACGAGCGGCTTCGCGGGCGGATGCTGTGGCAACAGCTCGGGCACCTTGGCCTGCAGAAAGGCGTCGGTGATCTTGATGGTGCCGCGCGGGAAGGCGCGCGGCTTGAGCTCGCCGGGGATCCCGCGCGTGGCCGTGTTGCCCGCCTCGTCCTGGGCGGTGATCGTCATGGGCGTGCCCGCCGCGTAGTCGTAGGGCAGGGCGAGCAGCGCCACGCGCGCGCTGCGCTCGGCGGGCCCATAGGGGAAGCTGGGGAAGACGCGCGCGCCCACGCGCACGTCGGCGCGCGGCGCGTCCGCGAGCCGGAAGGCCACCAGGGACACGCCACCGGGTGAGATGTAGCGGGTGGAGGCGAGCACCTCGATCTTCGGCGGCGTGAGATCGACGGTGACGGGCGCGCTAAAGAGCGCGCGGTTGCCCAGCCGGAGCGGACGCCAGAAGTCGTCACGCGCCCACACTTCCAGAGTGGCGGGGCCTTCTTTCAGTCCGAGCGTGGCGCTCTCCACCGTCACCGGCAGCTCGAGCCGCTCTCCCGCCGGTGCCTCGCGCTTGACGACGACGGCGGCAGCGCCGCCCTGGACGACGCGCACCTCCGCGCGCGCCACGTTGCCCCGCGCGGCTTCCAGCACCACCGTGAGCGCCGTCTTGTGGCCGAGGAAGCGCGGCGCGTTCACCGTGACACGCACGGCGGGCACGGACTGCCGCCAGCCGAGGTACGACACGCTACCGACCACCACGAGGAGGAGAGCGAGGACGACGAGCAGCCAGCCTTTGATGCGGGACCGCTGAGGCACGAGCGGAATTCTACCATGAGGCTTGCTTGACACCCTCCGGACCCCTCGCTAGAGTGACGCGGTGTCCACCTCCGCTGTGTGGCTGATCCCTGCTTTTCCGTTCGCGGGAGCGCTGCTCAACATCCTCTTCGGTCGGCTCACCGGCCGCCGTGCGCACTGGATCGCGCTGCCGGCGGCGGCGGCGTCCTTCGTCGCCGCGTGCGCGGTGTTCGCTCGCGTGGGGTGGGGCGAGGCGTTCACGGCCACCCTCTTTTCGTGGATCGTGGCGGGGAACTTCGAGACCTCCGTGACCGCGTACGTGGATCCGCTCACGGCGGTGATGCTGCTCGTCATCACCGGCGTGGGGGGCCTCATCCATCTGTACTCGATCGGCTATATGCACGACGATCCGGGCTACGCGCGCTTCTTCGCGTACCTGAACCTGTTCGTGTTCTCCATGACGATGCTCGTGCTCGCGGGCAATTTCCTGCTCCTCTACGTGTTCTGGGAAGCGGTGGGCCTCTGCTCGTACCTGCTCATCGGCTTCTGGTACCAGAAGGATTCGGCGGCCGCCGCCGGCAAGAAGGCGTTCATCGTCAACCGCGTGGGCGATTTCGGGTTCGGCCTCGGCATCATCTGGATCTGGACCGCCCTCGGCACCCTCGACTACGCGGCCGTCTTCAAGGGGGCGCAGACGCTGCCCGTCGCCACCGCCACCGGCATTGCCCTCCTGCTCTTCATGGGCGCCTGCGGCAAGTCGGCGCAGCTGCCGCTGCACACGTGGCTGCCGGACGCGATGGAAGGGCCCACGCCCGTCTCCGCCCTCATCCACGCCGCCACCATGGTGACGGCGGGCGTCTACATGGTGGCGCGCAGCCACGCCATCTTCGAGCGCTCCGGCTTCGCCCTCGAGGTGGTGGCGTGGGTGGGCGTGGCCACCGCGCTCTTCGCGGCCACCGTCGGCCTCGTGCAGACGGACATCAAGCGCGTGCTCGCCTACTCGACCATCAGCCAGCTCGGCTACATGTTCGCGGCGGTGGGGCTGGGCGCCTACGCGGTGGGTGTGTTCCACCTCGTCACGCACGCCTTCTTCAAGGCGCTTCTCTTCCTGGGGGCGGGCTCCGTCATCCACGGCATGCGCGGCGAGCAGGACCTGAGAAAGATGGGCGGCCTCGCGCCGCGCATGGTGACGACGACGATCACGATGACGATCGGCGCCCTCGGGCTGTCGGGCTTTCCCGGGCTCGCGGGCTTCTTCTCGAAGGACGAGATCCTCGCCGTCGCCTTCCACGAGCACCGGCTGATGTGGGCGCTCCTGCTCGTGGGCGCCTTCATGACCGCCTTCTACACGTTCCGCCTCATCTTCCTCGCCTTCTTCGGTGGGCCCCGCATGACGAAGGAGGCCGCGCGCCACGTGCACGAGTCGCCCGCGGTGATGACGGTGCCGCTCATCATCCTCGCCGCCCTCACCGTGGTGGCGGGGTGGGCGGTGGGCGTGCCCTCCGAGCACGGCACGCGCTTCGAGCGCTTCCTGGCCCCCGTGTTCCCCATCGCGGAGGGCGCGCACGGCGGGATCGCGGGCTACATGCTGCTCATCCTCTCCGTGGTGGTGGTGCTCGCCGGCATCACGCTCGCGTGGTTCATGTACATGGCGTCGCCGGTGAAGGCGGAGACGATCGGGCGCGCGCGGACGCCCGTACACGCGCTGCTCCTGAACGCGTGGTACGTGGACTGGCTGTACGACCGGCTGCTCGTGGCGCCGCTCTTCGCGCTCTCGTCCTTCCTCGCCCGCGTGGATCTCGGCGTGGTGGACGGCGTCGTGAACGGTGTGGGGCGCTTGGTGGTCGCGTGGGCGGGATCGCTGCGGCGCCTGCAGACGGGCTACGTCGTGAACTACGCGCTCACCATGCTGGTGGGCGCGGTCGTGCTCGCCGGCTTCCTGCTCGTCCGTTAGATGCGCATCCTCTCCGTGGTGCTGTTCCTGCCCCTCCTCGGCGCCCTCGCGCTCGTCGTGATCCCCCGGCGGCCCCCGGGCGTCGTGATGGGGGCGGGCCTGCTCGTCGCCCTCGCGACGTTCGCGATGTCGCTGCCGCTGTACTTCCGCTTCGACGGTGACGTGCCCGATTACCAGTTCGTGGAGTACGCGGTGTGGATGTCGTCGCTGGGCGTGGGATACCACCTCGGGATCGACGGCATCAGCCTCCTCCTCGTCCTGCTCACGACGTTCCTCACCCCCATCGCGCTCCTCTCCGCGTGGCACGCCATCGAGGACCGCGCCAAGGAGTTCGTGATCACCATGCTCGTGCTGGAGACGGGCATGCTGGGGGTCTTCGTCAGCCTCGACCTCTTTCTCTTCTTCGTCTTCTGGGAGTCGATGCTGATCCCGATGTACTTCGTCATCGGCGTGTGGGGCGGCGACCACCGCATCTACGCGGCCATCAAGTTCGTGCTGTACACCATGGCGGGCTCGGCCCTCATGCTGGTGGCGATCCTCGCCCTCTACTACCAGCACGGCACGGCCACCGGCGTCTTCACCTTCGACCTGCCCATGCTCGCGCGCTACGTGCTGGAGCCGGGCCTGTCGCAGAACCTCATGTTCCTCGCCTTCGCGCTCGCCTTCGCCATCAAGGTGCCGCTCTTTCCCTTCCACACATGGCTGCCCGACGCCCACGTGGAGGCGCCCACGGCGGGATCGGTCATCCTCGCCGGCGTCCTCCTGAAGATGGGGACGTACGGCTTCCTGCGCTTCTGCCTGCCCCTCTTCCCCGACGCCAGCATCGAGTTCGGTCCGCTCGTCTTCGCCCTCGCCGTGTTCGGCATCGTGTACGGCGCGTGGGTGTCCACCGTGCAGCCCGACCTCAAGAAGCTCGTCGCCTACTCGAGCGTGAGCCACCTCGGCTTCGTCATGCTCGGCCTCTTCACGCTCAACCAGCAGGGCATGGTGGGCGGGGTTATCCAAATGATCAACCACGGGCTTTCGACGGGCGCCCTCTTCCTGATGGTGGGCATGATCTACGAGCGTAGGCACACGCGGCTCATCGCGGACTTCGGCGGGCTGTGGAAAGTCATCCCCGCCTTCTCCGCCCTCTTCCTGCTCGTCTCGCTCTCCTCGCTGGGGCTGCCCGGCCTCAACGGCTTCGTGGGCGAGTTCCTCATCCTCGTGGGCGCCTTCCAGGTGGACTGGCTGCTGGCGGCGGTGGCGACCACCGGCATCATCTTCGCCGCCGTGTACATGCTCTGGATGTACCAGCGCGTGATCTTCGGCGAGGTGCGCCACGAGGCGAACCGGCACCTCGCCGACCTCTCGCTGCGCGAGTGGATGGTGCTGCTGCCGGTCGTGCTCTTCATCGTCTGGATCGGCGTCTATCCCGCGCCCTTCACGGGCAAGACGGAGGCGACCATCGAAGCGCTGCGCGCCCAGGTACAGATCAAGGCGAGCGTGGCGCGGCTGCCGGCGCCCGTCACCGAGCGCCAGGCGAGCCGGCAATGATCCCCGGCCCCGAGGTCGCCCTCGGCGCCCTCCTGCCCGTGCTCGTCATCCTGGGCACGGGCGCGCTCGTGCTCGTCCTCGACCTGCTGCCGCCGCGCCACAGCAAGGAGCACCTGGGTGGCGTCGCGCTCCTCGGCATCGTGGGCGCGCTCCTCGCCAGCCTGTGGCAGTGGGGGAAGGAGGCGCGTGCCTTCCGGGACATGGTGCTGCTCGACGGCTACGCGCTCTTCTTCGACGTCATCATCTGCTACGCGGCCGCGCTCGCCGTGCTGCTGTCGATGGATTACCTGCGGCGCAACGGGGTGGAGTCGGGCGAGTACTACGCGCTCGTGCTCTTCTCCACCGCGGGCATGATGCTGCTCGCTTCCGCGGGCGACCTCATCGTCGTCTTCCTCGCCATCGAGCTCATGTCGCTCTCGCTGTATGTCCTCGCCGGGCTCTTCAAGACGCGCCTGGCCTCCGGCGAAGCGTCCATGAAATACTTCCTGCTCGGCGCCTTCGCGTCCTCCTTCCTGCTCTACGGCATCGCGCTCGTCTACGGCGCCACGGGCACCACGAGCTTCGACCGCATCGCGGCCGCCCTGCCGGGCCGCTCCCTCGATCCGCTCTTCCTCGTCGGCCTCGCGCTGCTGCTCGTGGGCTTCGGCTTCAAGATCTCCTCCGTGCCCTTCCATTCGTGGGCGCCCGATGTCTACCAGGGCGCGCCCACGAGCGTCACCGCGTTCATCGCCACCGGCTCCAAGGCGGCCGCCTTCGCGGCGATGATCCGCCTCCTCGTGGTGGCGCTGCGCGGCGCCCAGCCCGACTGGTCCGTGCTGCTGTGGGGGGTGGCGGTGGTCACGATGACGGTGGGCAACGTGGTGGCCATCGCGCAGTCGAACCTCAAGCGCATGCTCGCCTACTCCTCCATCGCGCACGTCGGCTACATGCTGGTGGGCGTGGTGGCGGGCGGCGCGCCGGGCGCGGGCGCCGTGCTCTTCTACCTGCTCGCCTACACCTTCACCACGGCGGGCACCTTCGGCGTCATCACCCTCTGCGAGCGGGCGGGGGAGGAGGCGGTGGAGGTCGGCGACTACGCGGGCCTCGCGCGGCGCCATCCGCTGCTGGCGGCCACCCTCGCGCTCTTTCTGCTCTCGCTCGTCGGCATCCCGCCCCTCGCCGGGTTCGTCGGCAAGTTCTACCTCTTCGGCGCCGCCGTGCGCTCGGGGTACCTCTGGCTCGCTATCGTGGGCGTGCTGAACTCCGCCGTGGCCGCGTACTACTACCTGCGCGTCATCGTCTACATGTACATGCGCGAGCCCGATGGCTCGTCCGCGGGCGCCGTGTATTCGCCCTCCTTCGCGGGCGGCCTCGCGCTCGCCATCTCGCTGGTGGGCATCGTCCTCCTCGGCCTCATGCCCGCCCCCTTCGTGGACCTCGCCCAGAGCGCCGTCGCGCCCCTGCTGCGCTGACGCGCATGGCCCGCGCCCGGCCGAGCGCCAAGACGAGCAACCGCCCGTCCCGCACGCGCAGGCGGCCGCAGCCCACCCAGCCGCTCACCGGCTACAGGGTGGTCGAGCTTGCGCACCACCTCGCGGGTCCGCTCGCGGGCCAGCACCTGGGCGATTTCGGCGCCGACGTCGTCAAGGTAGAGACGCTCGAGGGTGAGGACTGGCGGCGGTGGGGACGGACGTCGCCCGCGGGCGACAGCCAGCTCTACCTCGCGATCAATCGCAACAAGCGCAGCCTCTCCGTCGACATCGGCTCGCCCGAGGGCCGCGGCGTGCTCGATCGCCTGCTGGCGTCGGCGGACGTGCTGCTCACCAACTTCGCGCCCGCCGTGCTGCGCGAGCTGAAGATAGACGCGCCGCGACTGGCGCGCCGCTACCCGCGCCTCATCGTGTGCTCGCTGTCGGGCTTCGGCACCAAGGGCCCCGACGTCGACCGCCGCGCCTTCGATCTCATCGTGGGCGGCGAGACGGGTCTGCTCCAGCTGCCGGAGGGCGTGCCGGCGCCGCTCATCAGCGCCGCTCCCATCGCGGACACGGGGGGCGCGCTCATGCTCGCCTACGGGATCGCGCTCGCGCTGCTGCACCGCGAGCGCACGGGCCGCGCGCAGGCGGTGGAGACCGCGCTCGTGAGCGCGGCCATCGCGTTGCAGGCGCACCGCTTCATCTGGCTCGACGGGGAGGAGGCGCCCGACATGACGCCGCCCAGGACGATCTTCTATCGCGCCTATGCGACGGCGGACGGCTTCGTCACCGTGGCCGTCATCGCCGCCCGCCTCTGGAAGCGCCTCTGCACGGCCCTCGGCTTCGACCATCTCCTCGAGGATGAGCGCTTCGCGTCGTGGGCGAAGTCGTCCGAGTGGCAGGGGCAGCTGCGCGAGACGCTGGAGGCGCGCTTCCGCACCAAGAGCACCGACGAATGGCTGAAGATCCTCATCGCCGCCGGCGTGCCCGCGGGGCGCGTGCAGTGGGGCGCGGCCGTCTTCGAGCACCCGCAGCTCATCGCCAACGGCGTGGTGATGCGATCGCGCCACCCGCGCGCGGGCGGCATGCGCACCATGGGCTTTCCGCTGCAGCTGCGGGGGACGCCCGCCCGGCTGCGCCACGCCGCGCCCGCACTCGGCGCCGACAGCCGTC
>CAYQQT010000169.1:0-7660 GCA_964419375.1 uncultured bacterium | reverse complement strand
AAAATAAAAGACGTGCGACCGGCGAGTGGAGGCGCCCATGACGTAGGCCATAACTTACGAAGCCCGGCGGCGGCCTGTCAAGCCTTTTTCCCGCCCGCGGGGCCGTGCAGCCGTTTGAGGATGCGATCGCGGTAGTACCACACGGGCAGGCAGGCGGCGGCGATGAGCGCGATGAAGACGGCCGCGTAGATGTACTCCTGCTCACCGACGTGCGCGCCGAAATACGAGCTCACCCACGTCCCCGGAATCCGCGCCACCGTCGACACCGCCGCGAAAAGCCAGAAGGGCATCGGGCTGATGCCGAACAGGTACGAGATGATGTCCTTCGGGAAGCCGGGAATGAGATAGAGGATGAAGCAGAGGATGGCGCCTTCGGCCTCGACGATGAAGCTCATGCGGTTCCAGTGGTGCTCGCTGAGCCAGGGACGCACGAGGGGCTCCCCCCACGCGCGGCCCAACCCGAAGCAGATGAGCGTGCCGATGGTGAGCCCCACGCTGGAGTAGACGAGTCCCCACGTGGTGCCGAAGAGCGCGCCGCCCACCGGGCCCGTGATCTCTCCCGGAATGGGCGCGACGATCACCTGCAGCGCCTGGATGACGATGAACACGAACGGCGCCATCCAGCCCCACGAGCGCACGGTCTCCTTCAGGAACTGCTTGTCGCGGTACAGGCGCACGACGAGCGTGACGATGGGCGCCTCGGCGACGACGAGCCACACCACGATGACGAGCAGCAGCGCGAGGATCCCGGAGACGAGGGCCCAAAACCTCCCGTCGCTGAGGCGTCGGGGGGTGGGTGGTGAGGTCACAGAGGCGGCCGCCGATCAGCCCAGGGGCAGGCCGCCTCGAAGGCGGCGGCCGCGGCGAGCACGGTGCGGTCCGCGTGACGGCGGCCGACGATCTGCAACCCGACCGGCAGCCCGCCGGCGGTCCACCCGGCGGGAACCGAGGCGGCGGGCTGGCCCGTGAGGTTGAACGGATAGGTGAACGGCATCCAGCCGAGCACGGAGACCTCGCGGCCCGCGATCTCACGCGGCGGCTTGGCGGCGGCGACGAAGGGCGGCACCGCGGCCGTCGGTGTGAGCAGCAGATCGAAGCGCTCGAGGAAGGTGCGCACCTCCTGCCAGTACGCCTCCACGCGGCCGACGGCGCGAATGTAGTCGCGCGCGGAGATCCCGCCGCCACGACGGACGAGCTTCACGAGGGAGGGATCCATCGCCGCCTCCGAGTGCGGCAGCGAGTCCGACCACGCCGCGTAGAACTGCGCGGCGATCATGGTCGAGAAGTCCTCCTCGGGGTTCTCCCACGCCGGGTTCACGACCTCGACGTGACAGCCGAGCGACTCCTCGAACTCCGCCGCCGCGTTCTGGCACGCCTCCAGCACCCGCTCGTCGACGGCCGCGTACCCGAGGTCGGGCGTCCACGCCACGTGGAGTCCCTCCACCGGCTGCGCGCACGACTCGAGATAGCTGCCCGCGTCGTCCGGCAGCGAGGCGCGGTCGCGATCGTCACCGCCCGCGATGACGTCGAGCAGCGCGGCGGCGTCCCGCACCGTGCGCGTGAGCGGCCCCACGTGCGAGACGTGATCCCACCCCGGAAACCCGGGGTACTGCGGCACGCGGCCATAGGACGGCTTGAAGCCGAAGACGCCGCAGAAGGCGGCGGGGATGCGGACGGAGCCGCCGCCGTCGCTGCCGAGCGCAAGCGCGCCGAGCCCGCTCGCCACCGCGGCCGCGGCGCCGCCGCTCGAGCCGCCCGGCGTGCACTCGAGGTTCCACGGGTTGTTCGTGCGCCCGAACATCGGGTTCTCGGTCACGGCCTTGTGGCCGAACTCCGAGGTGTTCGTCTTGCCGAGGATGACGGCGCCCGCCGCCTTGAGCCGCCCCACGGGGACGGCGTCCTGCTCGGGAACGAGATCGGCGAACAGGCGTGAGCCGCCCGTGGTGCGGATGCCGCGCGTGTAGAGCACGTCCTTGAGCGAGATGGGCACGCCGTGCAGCGGCCCCAGCGGCTCGCCCTTCATGACCGCGATCTCCGCTTCGCGCGCGGCGTTGCGCGCGACGTCGGCGGTGATGAGGCAGAAGGCGTTCAGGGTCGGGTTGAGGCGTACGATGCGGGCGAGGACCGCCTCCGTCAGCTCTACGGGCGACAGCTGTTTGGAGCGGATGAGGGCGGCGCACTCGAGGGCCGACCGCCAGACGAGTTCGCTGTCAGTCACGAGAAAATCTCAAACACCCGCCGCATTGTATCATCCGCCTCGTGGCGGCCCGCCTCTCCCCGACGGTGGTGCGCGACGCAGCCGGCCGCCGGCTGCGCGAGAGCGACGAAGACTCCAGCCCCACCGCCGTCCTCCACTGGCGGGCGGACGGCGGGCTCGAACGCGCGTGCGTCCGCCTGCCGAGTGATTCCTGGGTGAGGCTCGAGCCCGACGCCGGCCACGACCCCGTGTATGGCCGGGTGGACCGGCTGCGGTGGGGCGAAGGCGGGGCGGACACCACCGTGTTCGGCGCGCTGGAGTACCAGGCCATCGACCGCATCCCCGTGCTCGCCGAGCCGGCGCGGCTGCCGCCGGGCGCGGGGACGGCGGTGCTCAACGTCGTCGCCGGCCTCGCCGCCGACCAGCGGCGTGCCGCGCTCGCCTACGACGGCCCCTACCCCACCGAGCAGCTCTTCCTCGCGCTCCTCGAATGCTTCCGATACGCGCCCGCCGACATCCCGGACCCGCTCGCGGCGTTCGCGCGACGGACGCTCGCATGGATCCCCGCTCCTCACGAGCGCCACTTCGACCCCGCGGGAGTGTACGTGCAGCGGCGAGAGCGCGTCGAGAAGGTCGTCGCGCGCGGCGTCGCCTACTACCGTCACCACTGGCAGGCGGTGCGCCGTCACGCCCCGCGCCGCCTGCGCGACGACGGCGACGTCCTCCGCGCCTCGCTGTGGGCGCTGGGCGAGGCCGTGGCCGAGCACCTCGTCCTCACGCCGGAGGGCGAGGTCGTCGAGATCGTCGAGCCACCGCCGCCACCGTCGGCCGCCGCCGGCATGGCGGGTGAGATCGTCGCCGGCCTCGTGGCGATCGTGGTGGCGCAGAGCGCCCCCGCGCTGGGGCCGTCGATCGCGCGCGTCGCGCGCGGGCTGCGGGTGGAATGGGGTATCGTGCCGCGCGATCTGATCGCGTTCGACGGCGGCATCACGATCTCGCTCGCGCTGCGCGCGGTCATCGCGCGCCGCCTGCGGGAGGCGGCCGACCGCCGCGCGCGCGTGGAGCTCGCCTTCGCGGCGCTCGCGGAGATCGCGATGCTGGCGGGAGATCACCTGCGCCGGCTCGCGCAGGCACGGCTGGCCGGTCTCCCGGCGCCCGATCTCTCCGCCCCGGATGCTCCGAACGCTCCTGATGCGGCGCGGCGTATCGCTGCCGCTGCCGACGCGTTACTTCAGGAGCTGGCGTGAACGATCAGCCAGACGTTGAAGGCGATGAAGCCCACCACGGAGACGGCGGAGATGACGACGTAGGAGACCCAGAGGGCGTGCAGGCGGGTGAAGCGGCCGTGCGTGCGTCCGCGCAGGGCGGCCGCCGCGTACGCGAGCGCGTCCTGCTTGAGGGTCGGCACGCCGAGCACGTCCACGACCACGTGGTAGCCGTCCATCTCGATGAAGCAGAACGGGTAGAGCGCCACCACGAACGCCTGCCACTGGATCATCCCCGACGCCGCCGCGAAGGCGTGCCAGAAGCTGCCCGCCGGAACCTGGGTGCCGGCGATGAACCAGAGGGAGCCGAGCACGAGGTGGACGAGCGCACCCGAGATCGCGGTCACCACGCGCGCCGTGCGCGTGCCCATGAAGATGTCGGTGACGTCGACGTAGAACGTGGGCACGAAGCCGTGCAGGAAGGTGAAGCCGAACTCGCGCACGCGCCGCTTGTAGTGGATGAGCGCGAGACCGTGCACGACCTGGTGCGCGGCCACCGTGAGCAGGAAGAGCAGCTTCACGCTCACGATGGCGGCCACGGGGCTGGCGCCGAAGCCGGCGAGGGCGTTGTCGGCGTGGTGCCACAGCCGCACGCCCGCCACGAGGCCGATCACCGCGAGCAGCGCGACGAGAACGGCCGCGCCGCGCGTGAAGAGCAGGAAGCCGCCCCACCGGTAGAGCGCGCGGAAGAACGGCTGCACCTTGCGGCTGGAGATGTTGATCCGCTCCAGGCCGAAGAGCGCGCTCTCGAGGTACTTCACCATCGGCTTGCGCCGGTTGCGCGCGAGGGCCTGCCGCAGCCGGGACGTCGGGGTGAGCGTCAGCAGCTGCGCCCGCTGCAGCTTCTTCATGAGGGCCGGGATGATGTCGAAGTCGAAGGCGCCGTACTTCAGCACGTAGGTGGTGGCGATGTCCTGCATCGAGGTCTGGCCGTCCATCTGCTCCCACAGGAACTTCTCGGGCTCGGAGAGCAGCAGGTAGCGCTCGGTGGCGGTGTTCTTGAGGATGTAGCTGGCCTGCCCCATGCGGGAGGTGGACACCGGGGCCAGCTCGAAGGTGTCCGCGCTCACGCGCTGCGGGCGGGACTGCACGAAGGCGGCGGCGCTGCCGATCTCGCGGAGATCGAACGCCTCGTCGTCGTCGCGGCGGACGAGCAGCTCGAGACGGGCGCGACGCGGCGGGGCGCCCCCCGCCCCCGTCACCGCGACTCCATGTCGAGGCCCGTCGCCTCCAGCCCCCAGCGCGTGACCTCGGCCACGAGATCGCCCGACGCGCGCAGGCGCTCGATGAAGACCTGCACGAGGGATTCGAAGAAGGCGGCCGCCGCGCGCGGGCTCTGTTCCGTGAGCCGGTTCAGCGCGCCGCGATCCAGCACGAGGAGATCGGCGTCGGACTCCCCCTGCACGGTGGCCGAGCGCGGCGAGCGATCGAAGAGGCTCATCTCGCCGAAGAAGTCTCCCGGTCCGATGCGGGCCAGGACCTGCTCCACGCGCCCGCTGACGCCCTTGGAGATGACGATCGAGCCCCGGCGCACGAGGAACATCTCCTCGCCCGCATCACCCTCGCGGAACAGGACCTGGTTCTTCTTGAGGGGACGCTCGCGCAGCGACTCCGCGAGGATGCCGAGCTCGGGCGCGGCGACGTCCTTGAACAGCCGCACCTCTCTGAGGAAGGCGTGGATCTCGTCGGAGCGGGCCACCGCGCTGACTCTAACCCGGATTATTCATGAGGGGCGAGCGTGCACGGCGCCGGGTGGCGTCGGGGTGGCTCCCCGCCGTCCTAGGTCGCCACGCGACGGATGAGTGCGGTGCTGAGGACCTGGGCGCGCTGGCCCGCGGGCGTGGCGGCCAGACGCGCAAGAGCGCCGAGCACGGTGGCGCGCTCGTCGTCGTTGAGCTCGTAACGGACCAGGATCGTGTCCGGTGTGCGCTGCAGCTCGGCGAGAAAATCCGCGTCGATCATCGCGCGGCCGATCAGCTCGGGAAGGCGGGGCGTCATCACCTCCGGATCATACCAGAGAGGCATGGGACGAGGAAGGGCCGCCCCCCGCTGCGCGCGGACGAAAGAGCAGCACGAGCGCGCACGCCATCGCCGCCACCGCCACCACCATCGCCGAGTGCGGCCACGCCATCCCGAAGGCGGGCGGCGCGGGCGCCCCCACGGTCACGGAGGCCAGCTCCGGCCGGAACGCCCACTGCCGGCGGTCGAGCGGATCGCCGCCCGGCCCCACCAGGACCATCGCGAGCGGAATCTCACCCGCCGGGCCCGGCCGCATCCACGGCGCCACCACCGACGCGCCCGCCGCCACCGCCGTACGGAACGGAGTGCGCGCCGGGACCCACGCGCCCTGCGGCGACAGGAACGCCGCGCGCTCCCCCGTCGCCCACATCAAGTAAATGTCCCACGCGCCGGCGTGCGAGCCGCGCGGCTCGATACGGATGTCAACCGGCTGGCCCACCGGCGCCTGCGGCGGCGACACCGCGAGGCGGAACGGCCCCGGGGTCAGCTCCGCGGCCGCGCGCCCGGCACCGGCAGCGACGAGCGCCGCCACGAGCACCGTGAGCACGACGGCACGCGGAGGACGCGGCACGGCGATACCGGCGACGACGGCCGCCGCGAGGAGACTCACCGCGAGCGCCATCCAGAATCCCCGGGGGAAGAACACGAACTCCACGTCGTGAGCGCCCGGCTCGAGGGACACCGCTCGAAAGGCGTGATCGGCCCGCAGCAGGCGCGCCTCGCGGCCGTCCACGCGCACGCTCCAGCCGGGATACCACGTGTCCGTCAGGACGAGGTAGGCGGGCGCGTCGGTGACGGCGGCGATCGCGACGCGGCGCGGTCCGTAGGCACGGATCTCCGCTCGCGCGACGGCGCCCGGCGCTGCGGCGGCGGGCGCGTCGCTGCAGTCGGCCAAAAGGACTTCAGTGAAAAGATCGACGGCGCGCTCACGGATCAGCCGCAGGGCCGCCGCATCGTCGACGCAGCGGGCGCGCGTGGCCACGAACGCCCGCGGCAGCGCGCGCTCGTTGACGAAGATGCGCGCGTCGGCGCCGTCGTAGGCCGGCTTCAGCTCCGGCCACAGCGGCTGCGCGCCCGCGGGCAGGACGACGTAGCGCAGGCCGACGAGATCGCGCGCGGGCGACAGCAGCGCCGTCACCGGACTGAGGGGCTCGCTGCCGTGCATCACGAGCGGGTTGTCGAGAAAGCCCTGCATGACGGCGTTGCGGGCGCCCACGGCGCCCACGACCTCCTCGATCCGGCGCGGCGTGAGGCCGTCGTAGCCATGCGCCTCGAAGAGGCCGTAGAGCAGACCGAGATGGCCGGGCACCAGCACGCGCGCGGTGCCGGCGTGGCTCTGCAGCCACGCCAGCGCCGGGGGCGTGGGATAGAGCCACCGCGTGTCGAAGACCGGATGGTACGTCACCGCGAGCGGAAGCAGGCTGGCGAGCTGCACGCCCGCGAGCACGGCGCCGAGCTGCGCGCGGCGGGCAGGATCGGCGAGCGCGGCAAGGAGCGCCAGCGCGCCGGCCGAGCACAGCACGGCGAAGACGACGTACTGCATGGACAGCGAGTAGGTGAGAGCCCGCGCGCCGGGCTGCGCCCCCCACACGAGCACGCACGCGAGCGCCGCCACCAGGAGCGCCACCGCCCAGCCGCGCAGGAGCCGGGTCAGCGGCACGCGCTGTACCGGTGCGGCGCGCGCGACCGCCTCCAGACCGAGGGCGCCGAGCACGCACAGCGCAAAGGCGAGGAGCGGCATCAGCCGCAGATTCGTTCCCAGCGACATGCCGGGAGTCGCCGCGAGCGCGCTCACGCCGGGGACGCCGTAGTGCACGGCGGCGACGACGACAGCGAGGCCGGCGAAGAAGCGCACGGGCGCCGTGCGCCAGGCGGCGACGAGGGCGACGGGCAGCGCCAGCAGCGGCGCGAGGCCGACGTACGTCGTCTGGATGTTGAACTGCCAGCGTCCCCACGACTCTTCGCCCACCCCGTAGAACTCCGGCAGCAGGAAGGTGATCATCGCGCTCGGCGGCACGGAGAAGCGCGGCGTCCACGTGCTGCGGTAGGCGAATACAGCGCTCTCGCGCGCGTACTCGACGAAGGGCACGAGCTGCACGGCGGTGAGCGCCACGCCGAGCCCCACGCCCACCGCCGCCTGCGCGACAAATCGCACCCCGCCCCCGGGCGCGCGCGCCAG
>CAYQQT010000168.1:0-7728 GCA_964419375.1 uncultured bacterium | reverse complement strand
ATGGACGGCAATCCCGTTCGCGATGAAGCTTCGCGCCCCCGGCACTTCGATGTCGTAGGTTGGTTCTTGACCCCGTCCGACGAATTCGCGAACACGTGACCATGCGACCGGCGAATCGACAACAGCGTGAAGTGCTGGCGAATCAAGCTGCTCAGCGAGGTATGCCAAGGTCTCACGACGAATGCCGCCCCGCCACGACGATGCTAGCAGTCGCTCGACCACTCCGAGGTCTCGACAGGCTTCCTTCAGGCTCGGATATCGTTTCAGCATTGCTGCCCGCAGCTCTGACAGGAATAGAGAGGGAGGGATGATATCGATGTTGCTCCGGGCACTGCGTTGCGACAGTCCCTCGTATGAGGATATGAGACGATCCAGGGCCTGCCGTTTTTCACCAACGAGATGATATCCCGCCAGCGCGCGTAGGCGTACGTAAGCCGCTCGACCGCCAAGGAGATTTACGGTGAATCCCGGTCTTTGAGTGCCTCGGTAGGAGAATGATTTCCGGTGGATTGTCGATGCGAGACCGAGCTTGAGCAGGAGCCGACGGACAGATACGGCCAGATTCTCAGACGACGTTGCATAGTAGACCGTACGAGTTTTCGAATGAACACAGCCGTCCCCTTGCAGAAGCTTGCCCACGAGAACAGCAATTGCGCTGCGGTTCCATTGGTCAACGAGGTTGGGCACGTCCTTATTGCACGCTGTCCGACCCTGCAGTCCACACGTCTGATACAGAAACTGAACGGCCGCCGACGGCCGGGTTCGATCAACGCGGGCTGGCCGAACGGCAGACGCCTTACCGGCGATGCGTCGGTCGATGCGCGCCACAGTATTGTCAAAGGTTGCGACGATCTTCGCCATGTCTTGAAGTTCATCTTCGACCGTCGAATGCAAATAGAAGTGTGTGTCGTAACCGAGGCCGCCCTCTGACAGCGCATATCCGAGAAGCGCCGGAAGGTGCTCGGGGACAACAGTCGTTCCGCATGGAAGCTGCCGAACGACCGCGACGAAGTCACGATCGGTTAGATCCTCCGCATTCGTCCACCCGCGTTGTGTGAACAGTGGATGATCTGGCGTGCATCGCAACCGCATTCCATTCGCCAGTCGGAGGTCCCCAACTGTCCGAATCCCGCTGGGCGTAACGGCCCGAGCGGAGGCGGGACCGTCTTTGGTGACGACCACGTCACCTTCGCGGATCTCGGTGATCCGTTTCCGCGAGCCATCGGCCATTTCAATGTGGGCGTCTCCACTCAAACATTTATTAAATCCATACCCCGCGAACTTCTCCATCAGCTCCCACACGCGCTCGGCGACCTTCTTGTCGATGGCGCGCTCGGCGCAGCCGGCCACGAACTTCGCGCGCTGCTGCGCCATGAGATCGCGGTCCTTCTTGCCCATGGCCCGGCGGAGCATGTCCGCCTCGCCCATGGTGAAGCCCCCCATCTCGGAGGCGATCTGCATGATCTGCTCTTGATAGACCATGATCCCGTACGTCTCCCGCGTGAACGTCTCCATGGCGGGATGCTCGTACGTCGTCTTCACCTTGCCGTGCTTGCGCTGTATGAAATCGGGGATCAGCTCCATCGGCCCCGGACGGTACAGCGACACCATCGCGATCACGTCTTCGAGCCTCTCGGGCCTCAAGCCTCTCAGCGCCTCGCGCATGCCCGATGATTCCAGCTGGAACACGCCGAAGGTCTTCGCCTCGCTGAGGAGCGCGTATGTCTTGGCGTCGTCGAGGGCGAGCGTGTCGACGTCGATGTCGATGCCGCGCGATTGCTTGATGAGCGTCTTGGTGTTGGCAAGCACGGTGAGCGTGCGCAGCCCGAGGAAGTCCATCTTGAGCAGGCCCAGCTTCTCGATGGGCCCCATCGCGTAGCCGGTGATCAGCTCGGGGCGCTTGGGGTCCTTGTAGAGCGGGATGTGCTCGTCGAGCGGCTCGTCGGAGATGACGACGGCGGAGGCGTGCACGGAGGCGTGGCGCGTGCAGCCCTCGAGCGCGCGCGCGATGTCCCACAGCTCGCTGACATTCGCTTGGCTCTTCACCATCTCGGCGAGCGGCGGCGATTTTTGATAGGCGTCGTCGAGCGTGATGTTGAGCGGGAAGGCAGGCACGAGCTTGGCGATGCGGTCGACGTCGGCGTACGTCATGCCGAGCACGCGGCCCACGTCGCGGATGGCGGCCTTGGCGCCCATGGTCCCGAAGGTGATGATGTGCGCCACCCGGTCGCGTCCGTACTTGTCGGCCACGTAGCGGATGACCTCGTCGCGCCGGTCGTCGGCGAAGTCGATGTCCATGTCGGGCATCGAGGTACGCTCCGGGTTCAGGAATCGCTCGAAGAGCAGGCTGTAACGCATGGGATCGACGTTCGTAATCTCGAGGCAGTAGGCCACGAGCGAGCCCGCCGACGAGCCACGCCCGGGCCCCACCGCGATCCCCTTGTCACGCGCGTAGCGGATGAAGTCCCAGACGACGAGGAAGTACCCGGCGAAGCCCATCTTCTCGATGACCGAGAGCTCGTGGGCCAGGCGCGCCTCGATGGCGTCGCCGGGCTGGGGTCCGTACCGCCGGCGCAGTCCCTCGCGCGCGCGCTCTTGTAGGTAAGTCTCGAGCGTGTGCGTCTCGGGCACCACGTACTTCGGCAGATGAAAGCGCCCGAACTCCAGGGTGAGATTGCAGCGCTCCGCGACGGCGAGCGTGTTGGTGCACGCCTCCGGGATCTCGGCGAAGACGACTGCCATCGCCTCCGCCGACTTGACGTAGAACTCCTCGGTGGAGAACTTCCACCGGTTGGGATCAGTGAGGGACGACCCCGTCTGGATACACAGCAGCGCCTCGTGGGCGCGCGCGTGCGTGGCTTCCAGGTAGTGCGAGTCGTTGGTGCCCGCCACGGGGGCGCCGATGGCCTTGGCGATCTTCAGCGTCTCCGCCGTCACCTTGATCTGCTCGGGGAGGCCGTGCGCCTGCACCTCCATGAAGTAGTGGTCGCGCCCGAACACCTCTTGGTACCAGCCCGCCGTCTGCGTCGCCTTCGCCATGTCGCCCGCGCTGAGGGCGCGGGAGACCTCGGAGTTCAGGCAGCCGGAGAGCACGAGGAGGCCGTCGGCGTGCTGGGCGAGCAGCTCGCGGTCCACGCGTGGCTTGTAGTAGAAGCCCTCGAGGTACGCCTTGGAGACGAGCTTGATGAGGTTGCGGTAGCCGTTGAGGTCGCGCACGAGCACGGTGAGATGGTTGGCGCCCTCGTAGCCGCCGTCCTGCGAGCCGCGCTCCCTGCGGCCGCCCGGCGCCACGTACAGCTCGGCGCCGAGGATGGGCTTGATGCCCGCCTTCTGCGCGGCGAGGTAGAAGTCGATGCCGCCGAAGAGGTTGCCGTGGTCGGTGAGGGCGATGGCGGGAAACTTGAGGTCCTTCGCCTTCTTCACCAGTTTCTCGAGCTGGGCGGCGCCGTCGAGGAGGCTGTACTCGGAGTGGACGTGCAAATGGACGAATTCGGCGTGCTGCACCCTGCCTCCTGCTACTCGAGCTCGATGGTCGCGGGCGGTTTGTTCGTCACGTCGTAGAGGACGGCGTCCACGCGGTCGAGCTGGCCCAGGCTGGCGGTGATCTCGTCCGTCACCGCCGCCGGGAGCTTGGCGAAGTCGGCCGTCATGCCGTCGCGCGAGTTCACCGGGCGCAGGATGATCGTCTCTCCGCCCGGACGATAGCCGAGCGGCAGCATCGCGACCGGAAATTGCCAGATGGCGTCGTAGAGCCCGTGCTTGCGCACGATCTGCGTCACGGCATGGTCGGCGGCGCGCAGGAGGGCGATGCGCTCGCGCGTGAGGGTCGCGGGATGGATCGACAGCCCCGCGAAGTCCCCGGCCCGCCGCGTGAAGGTGATCACGGCCACGCGGTTGACGGCCGTGTACTCGTTCGTGAACCGCCGCGCGAAGGCGCCCGCGGTGGCGGGGTCGTCGAATCCGTCGACGGCGAGGAGCTGCGCGTAGCTGCGCTCGTCGCCCTGCACGCCCACGGTGCGCACGGGCACGATCCAGCCGCCTACGCCCGCCGGCAGCGGCGAGGGCGGGCTCTCCACGCGCGCGACGCTGTCGGCGCACAGGCACCGGACGGCGAGCCCGGGACCGGGGAAGGGATGGCGGTACACCACCTCGTGCGGCAGGCCGAGCTGCTCGCCGAGCACGCGCACCTCGTCCTTGTAGAACTCCACGAGCGGCTCGATCACCTTGCCCTGCTCGATGAGCGCCTGGATCTTCTCCACCCGGTTGTGGTGGGTCTTGATCTTCGCCGAGTGCCGGGCGCCGCCGGACTCGATGGTGTCGGGATAGATCGTGCCCTGGCCGAGCAGCCACTCCTCGTCGCGCAGCCCCAGGCGCGCGAACTCGTCCTCCTGCACCGCGATGAACGCGTCGCCGATGATCGTCCGCTTCTCCTCGGGATTCGTGACGCCGCGCAGGCGCGTGAAGAAATGGTTGCTCCGGTCCGCGATGCGGATGGCCTGGACGCCCGCCTCCCGCACCAGGTACTCGACGGCCTCCGCATCCCCTTCGCGCATGAAGCCGGTGTCGACGTAGAGGCCGAGCACGCGGTGGGGGCCGAGCGCGCGATAACAGAGGTAGAAGGCGACGGTGGAATCGACGCCGCCGCTGATCAGGAAGAACACCCTGCGATCACCGGCGGTGGCGCGGATGTGCTCGATGACCTGATCCACGCGGGAGCGCGGATCCCAGTCGGGTGTGCAGCCGCACACGTCGAAGACGAAGGTCTTCAGGATGTCCGTGCCGTGCTCGGTGTGCACGACCTCGGGATGGAACTGCACGCCGAAGATCGACCGCTCCCGGTTCTCCATCGCGGCTACTTTGCAGTCCTCCGTCGCCCCCACTACTGCGAACCCCGGGGGGACTTCGACCACCGTATCCCCGTGATTCATCCACACCGTCAACGGCCGCGTGTTGATGCCGCGGAACAGACGGCCGTCGCCCGCGTGGAAGGACGAGTGGCCGTATTCCTTCATGACGCCGGGCGACACGCGGCCGTCGAGGTCGTTGGCGAGGAGCTGGTGGCCGTAGCAGATCCCGAGGATGGGTAGCGCGAGCGCGTAGATGCCGCGGTCGACGGCCGGGCTCGTCGGCTCGGTGACGCTGGCGGGGCCGCCCGAGATGATGATCCCCCGCGCGCCGGCGAACGCGTGCGCGGGTTGATCGATGTCCGCCACCACGGCGTGGACGCCGAGCTCGCGGATGCGCCGGGCGATGAGGTGGCAGTACTGCCCGCCCGCGTTGAGGATGACGATCTGGTTCATGTGTTGGCCCGCACGCGAGAAACGCGCAGGGCGCTCCCCCCTTCGGGGATCACGAGGCGCGACAAAAATGCCCAGATCCTAGGCGGAATATCGAGGAGCGTCACGGCTTTGCCGGGACGCTGCCGAGCGTTCGGGGGCTTGGGGGCCCTTCGAGGCCCCCATCTAACGAGATGGGCGTTTTTCAGCGCCCTGCCTACCGCGGGCGTCCCAGCTTCTGGGCCTGCTGAAAGACCTTGCCCTCCGTCTTGATGGTGGGCGCGATGATGAGCTCCGTCTGCTGCAGCTCGCGGATCGTCTGCGCGCCCACCGAGCCCATGCACGTGCGGATGGCGCCCACGAGGTTCAGCGTGCCGTCCTCGGTGAAGGCGGGGCCGAACAGGATCTGCTCCAGCGAGCCCGCGATGCCGACCCGGATGCGCGTGCCGCGCGGCAGGTTGGCGTGCGGCGTGGCCATGCCCCAGTGGTAGCCGCGCCCCGGCGCTTCCGTCGCGCGCGCGAAGGCGGAGCCGATCATGACGGCATCGGCACCGGAGGCGAGCGCCTTGCACACGTCGCCGCCGGTGGTCATGCCGCCGTCGGTGATGATGGGCACGTAGCGGCCCGTCTGCTTGTGGTGGAAGTCGCGCGCGGCCGCCGCGTCCGCCGTCGCCGTCACCTGCGGCACGCCGAGGCCGAGCACCTCGCGGCTCGTGCAGGCCGCCCCCGGGCCCACGCCGATGAGGAGCGCATCGGCGCCCACGTCCATCAGCTCCAGGCAGGCTTCGTAGGTGACGACGTTGCCGATGACGAGCGGGATGGCGAGCTGCTTCTTCAGCTTGCGAAGATCCACAGGCGTGTACTCAGTGGCGATGTGGCGGGCGGTCGTCACCGTAGATTGGACGACGAAGATGTCGGCGCCCGCTTCCTGAGCGATCTGGCCGAAGCGCTCCGCGCGCTGCGGGATGGACGAGACGATGGCGCGGCCGCCACCCTTCTTGATATCGCGGATGCGCTGATGAATCAGTTCTTCCTTGATGGGCTCGCTATAAATTCCCTGGATAATTTTGGTGGCTTCTTCTTGGCTTGCGGACACAATCCGCTCAAGAACGTCCTCTGGGTGCGCATAACGCGAGAAGATGCCCTCTAAGTTGAGTACCGCGAGGCCGCCGTGGCGGCCCATCTCGATGGCGCTCTTGGGGCCCACCACGCCGTCCATGGCGGCGGCGATGATCGGAATCTCGTAGCGGTGGCCGCACAGCTCCCAGGAGATGTCGACTTCGTTGGGATTGACGGTGAGCGCGCCGGGCACGAGGGCGATGTCGTCGAAGCCGTACGCGACTCGTGCTTTTCGTCCCCGTCCCACCCACATGCCCATCGATTTGCCTCCGTCCGCTGCTGCGTGGTTTAGGCCCCTGATCCCTAAATGTAGGGATGCCTGTCCGCTCACCTACTAGATTTCGTGCAGTATAGCCAGCGGCCCCACGGGTGTCAACGCCGCTCGCTCATCCCCGGCGCTCGTAGAGCAGGCGCAGCCCTTCGAGCCCCAAATCCTCGTTCACGTGCTGCACGGAGCGGGCGACATCGGCGATGAGGCCGGCGTGGCCGCCGGTGGCGATGACCTTCGGATCCTCGCCCATCTCCTGCTTCATGCGGTCCACGATGCCGTCCACCAGCCCCGCGTAGCCGTACACCACCCCCGACTGGATGTTGGTGACCGTGTTGCGCCCGATCGCTTCCTTGGGCCGCACCAATTCCACGCGATACAACCGGGCCGCGCGCTGGACGAGGGCGTCCACGGCGGTGGTGATCCCGGGTGAGATGGCGCCGCCGATGAACTCACCCCGCGCGTTCACGCAGTCGAAGGTGGTGGCGGTGCCGAAATCGATCACGATGAGCGGCGGCCCGTAGATGGCGATGGCGGCCACGGACTTGACGACGCGATCGCTGCCGAGCTCACGCGGGTTGTCGATCACGAGCGGCATGCCGGGGTCCGCGCCCGGCTCCACCGTGAACGGCGTCACGTTGAAGTACTTCTCGGTCATCCATTCGAGCGTCTGCTGCACCGGCGGCACCACGTTGGAGATGGCCACGCCCGCGATCTGCGTGGCCTGGATGCCGCGCGTGCGCAGCAGCGTCTCGATGAAGAGGCCGTACTCGTCGGCCGTCTGCTCGCGCCGGCTCGTGAGCCGCCACGAGGTGAGCAGGCGCGTGCCCTCGTAGACGCCGATCTTCGTGTTGGTGTTGCCGACCTCAATGACGAGCAGCATCGCGCACCCCCTCCGTGACCTCGCCCGCCACCACGCGGTGCACCGTGCCCTCGCGCTCGACGAGGAGCGCGCCGTCGACGTCGAGGTCCACCGCGAGGGCCTCCACCCCGTCGATGCTCACGCGGCGGCCCAGGGTGTCGGCGAGCGCGCGCCATCGCCGGCGCAGCGGCTCGAAGCCCTCG
>CAYQQT010000167.1:0-7742 GCA_964419375.1 uncultured bacterium | reverse complement strand
GCTCGCGGCCGACATCGCGCAGGCCGAGCCGCTGGTCGCCCTCAACGCGCGGCTGCCCACGCGCCGGCCGCTGCCGCCCATGCGCGGGTACGCGATCGCGCCCGATTTCGCACTGCTCCTGGCGACGCTCGTCGCCGACGAGAAGCCGCGGCTCGTCGTGGAGACGGGCAGCGGCGTGTCGACCCTCGTCATCGCCTACGCCCTCGAGCAGCTCGGGCGCGGGCGCGTGATCGCGCTCGATCACGACCCCACCTTTGCCGCGAAGACGCGCGCCGACATCGACCGCCACGGTCTCGGCGCCTTCGCCACCGTCGTGCACGCGCCGCTGGAGCCGATCGAGGTCGACGGCGAGCGTCACCTCTGGTATGCCGTCTCCGCGCTCGACCGCCACGCGCCCGGCGAGATCGACCTCGTCGTCGACGACGGCCCGCCGAAGTACGCGGGCCCCATGCTCCGGTATGCCTCGCTCCCGGTGCTCGCCCGGCGCCTGTCGGCGCAGGGCCTCTTCGTGCTCGACTACGTGGGCGACGAGGAGCGCGTCATCCTCGAGCGATGGCGGAAGCGCTATCCCGACTTCTCCCAGGAGCACCTGGACACCAAGAAGGGCAACGTGATCCTGCGTCGCGCGCGCCGCTGACTGTTAGCCGATGGTTGTTATCTGACGGGTGGGGCGGAATTCGAGAGGGGGCGGAACAACAGCCCCGACGTCGACACGCGCAGCTCGACGGCGGTGGGCTGCCGCGCGGACACGAACGTCGCCGACCCGTACTGCGTATCCACGATGGGCGCCAGGAACGCCACGCTGCGGGCGAGCTGGAAGATGTCCACAGGCTTGGGCGCCGACAGCGTGAACATGCTGCGCGGCTTCGTCTGCTCGTCCTCCAGCCTGTCGTAGCGTCCGCCCACCCGGTCGAGCTGGTACGCGGTGTGAAGCCCCAGGATGTTGGCGAAGGGATGCCACTTCACGATGTGCGCGTCGACGTAGATCGCGTTGCCGGCGATCTCGTACGCCTGCTTCCTGCCGTCGGCGAAGGTGAACGTGGCCGTGAACCGGTCCGGCCCGCTCGGCTGCGTCACCACGGTGGCCGCTACCTCCTCGTGCGTGAGCGCCCGGTAGCCGCGCGTGGCCACGCTCACGGTGGCGGCCAGCGCCGCCAGGGACAGGAAGAGGACGGCGAGGATCAGGGTGCCGAACGATCCCAGCCAGCGCCGGCGGCGGACGGCGGCGAAGGCCGCCACGAGGAAGAGCGCGCTCAGCACTCCGAACACCACGACGACGAGCACGAGAGGCTCAGGCATAGGGATGTCTTTGGACCCTATATGAGTGGCGCGCGCAAGACAAGGCGCCAAAGCGCGGTACAGTGAATGTCACCACCGAATCCCACGGCACAGGCCAGGAGTCAGACGATGGCAACCATTCTCTATGTCGGCACCGCAGGCAGCGACGATCCCACCCGCGCCGGGCTGCCCTTCAACTTCGCGCTGGGCGCGATCGAGGCCGGGCATCAGCCGCAGATCTTCCTCGCGGGCGAGGCCGCCTACGTCATGAAGGACGACACCGCCGCCGCCATCATGCCGGTGGCGATGTCGCCACTGCGGGAGATGCTGGAGGCGGTGGTCGCCAAGCACGTCCCGATCTTCGTCTGAGGCAAGTGCTCCGTGGCCCGTGGGGTCACCGAGGCCGATCTCAAGACGAAGAACGCGCAGTTCATCAATCCCAAGGTCTTCGCGGAGAAGGTGGCCGCGGCCGACAAGGTCGTCTCCCTCTAGAAGGAGCCCCGATGCCCATCGCCTACATCCAGCGCACGCGCGAGCGGTACGCGGACTATCCGGCGTACAAGTGGGTGGTGAACACGGAGGCGCCGTGGACGCCGCTCGCCAAGCCCATCAAGGACTGCCGGCTCGCCCTCGTGGGCTCGGGAGGCTTCTATCTCGCGGGCCAGCCGCCTTTCGAGGACCACGACCTCTCCTACCGCCTCATTCCCTCCGATGCCGACGTGCGTGCCCTGCGCATCTACCATCACGGCTACCGCGACGACGACGCGGACCGCGACCCCAACTGTGTCTTCCCGCTCGAGCGCCTGCGCGAGCTGCAAGCGGCGTCCGTCATCGGCGGACTGGCAGACGTGGCGGTGAGCTTCGTGATGACGTACGCCGCGCATCGCGAAGTCACGGAGCGGGGGCCCCGCATCGCGGCCGAGCTCAAGGCGCGCAACGTCGACGTGGCGCTGCTCGTGCCCGTCTGACCCGTGTGCCACCAGTCCGTCGGACTGGTCGCGCGCGAGATCGAGAAGGCCGGCATCCCCACCATGTGCATCAGCTCCGCGTGGGACATCACGTTCTCGGTGCGGCCGCCCCGGTCCGTCTTCGTCAACTTCCCGCTCAACCACCAGACGGGCAAGGCCAACGACGCCCCCCTGCAGCGCAGAATCCTGCTCGACGCCCTGCGCGCCTTCGAGACGCTGTGGTCGCCCGGCCAGATCCTCACGCTGCCGTACGTGTGGGATCCGAACGACCGCACGTGGGAGGCGAAGGACTTCGGCCCCGGCGTCGAGCTCTACGGCGTGGGCACGCCCACGCAGGCGGGATTTCCCGAGCGCCCGCTGGGCCGATCGGAGCCCGTTTAGACCGGACGGCGGGTATCGAGGAGCGCCACGGCTTTGCCGAGGCGCTGCCGAGCGCGGGGGGCTTGGGGGGCCCGTCGAGGCCCCCCATCTTAAGCAATCGTGTGCCTGACCATCTTGCTGTCGACCATGTAGATGACCATCTCCGCGATGTTCGTGGCGTGGTCGGCCACGCGCTCCAGGAAGCGTGAGATGAGGATGAGCCGGATAGCGCGCGGGATGGTGCGAGCGTCCTCCATCATGAAGGTGAGCAGCTCGCGGAAGATCTGCTCCTTGAGGGCGTCGACCTCCGCGTCCTCCGCGCACACGCGCCGCGCCAGCTCGGTGTCGCGGGAGACGAAGGCGTCGAGGCTCTCCCGCACCATGCGCTGCGCGCTCGCGGCCATGCGGGGCAGATCGATGTAGGGCTTGAGCTGGGGCTCCCGGTTGAGCTCGAGGGCGCGCTGCGCGATGTTCACGGCCTGGTCGCCGATGCGCTCCAGATCGGTGACGATCTTCATGGCGGTGGTGATGAAGCGCAGGTCCCGCGCCTTGGGCTGGTGCAGCGCGAGCAGCTCCACGCACTTTTCGTCCACTTCCACGTCGTAGACGTTCACCTGGCGGTCGCGGTCGATGACCTCCTGCGCCAGCTCCGAGTCGCGCTCGAGGAGGGCGGTCATCACCCGGAGGATCTGGTCTTCGACGAGGCCGCCCATGGCGAGCAGCTTCTGCTTGAGGGCCTCCAGCTCGTCTTGGAAGTGCGTTTGCATGGGGGGCCTCCGCCTATCCGAACCGCCCGGTGATGTAGTCTTCGGTCTTTTTGTCGCGCGGGTTGGTGAACAGCTCGCGGGTGATGCCGAACTCGACGAGCTCGCCGAGGAGCATGAAGCCCGTGTAGTCCGATACCCGGGCCGCCTGCTGCATGTTGTGCGTCACGATCAGGATCGTATAGGCATTCTTCAGCTCGAGCATCAGCTCTTCGATCCTGGCGGTGGCGATGGGGTCGAGAGCCGAGCACGGCTCGTCCATGAGGAGCACGTCGGGCTCCACCGCGAGGGCGCGTGCGATGCAGAGGCGCTGCTGCTGGCCGACCGACAGTCCAAGCGCGCTATCGTGCAGGCGGTCGCTCACCTCGTCCCAGAGGGCGGCCGCGCGCAGGCTGCGCTCGACGATGCCGTCGAGGTCGGGGCGATTGCGGACTCCGAGGATCCTCGGCCCGTAGGCGACGTTCTCGAAGATGGATTTCGGGAACGGATTCGACTTCTGGAACACCATCCCCACCCGCTTGCGCAATTCGGTGACGTCGAGGGCCGGATCGTAGATATCCGTGCCCCCGACACGGATCTGCCCCGTGATCTTCACGCCGTCCACGAGGTCGTTCATCCGGTTCAGGCACCGCAGCAGCGTGCTCTTGCCGCACCCGGAGGGCCCGATGTACGCCGTCACCCGGTGCTTGGCCACGGACATGGAGATGTCCTTGAGCGCCTGCTTGGCGCCGTACCAGAGCGACAGGCTGTCGGTCTCCACCATCGGCGTCTCCATGACGGAGGCCGGGGCGGCGTTGGGATTGAGGGTCGTGCCCACCTTGAGGGCTCCCACCATGCTCGTTCTCCCTACACGGCCGACGTCGCGTACGTGCGGCGCATGCGGTTACGCCAGCCGATCGCGAACAGGTTGAGGACGACGACGATCGCCAGCAGCAGCAGCGTGGTGGCAAACACCATCGGACGCGCGGCGTCCACGTTAGGCGACTGGAAGCCGACGTCGTAGATGTGAAAGCCGAGGTGCATGAACTTGCGGTCCAGGTGCACGAAGGGCCAGAAGCCGTCGATGGGCAGCGCGGGCGCCAGCTTGACGACGCCGGTGATCATGAGGGGCGCCACCTCCCCCGCCGCGCGCGCCATGGCGAGGATCAGCCCCGTGAGCACCGACGGCATCACCGCCGGGAGCACCACCCGCAGCGTCGTCTCCAGCTTCGTAGCGCCCAGGGCGAGCGACGCCTCGCGCGTCCCCCCCGGGATGGCGGCGAGCCCTTCCTCGGTGGCGACGATGACGACGGGGATGGTGAGCAGGGCGAGCGTCAGCGAGGCCCACAGGATTCCGCCGGTGCCGTACGTCGGCGTCGGCAACGCCTCCGCATAAAACAGGCGGTCGATGGTGCCGCCCACCATGTAGATGAAGAACCCCACACCGAACACGCCGAAGACGATGGAGGGCACGCCCGCGAGGTTGTTGACGGCGATGCGGACGACGCTCACGAACGTGCCCTGCCGCGCGTACTCGCGCAGGTAGAAGGCGGCGAGGACGCCGAGGGGCGTGACGATGACCGACATGATCATCACCATCATCACGGTGCCGAAGATGGCGGGGAAAACGCCGCCCTCGGTGTTCGACTCCCGCGGGTTGTCGGAGACGAACTCCCACACCTTCGCCGCGTAGTGCAGGCTCTTGTCGAGCGGCCCCATCACGTTGGGGAAGTACACGTCGACGATCTGCGTGAGGGGCAGCTCCTTGTCCTTGCCGCCGTCCGCCGTCACCACCACGGTGGCCGTCTGCCCGCGGCGCAGCTCCTGCAGCCCGGCGGCCTTCTCCTGGTAGCGGGCCTGCAACGCGGCCATCCGGGCCTGCAGAGCCTCCGCGTCGGCGCTGCCCTTGGCGCCCCTGGCGCCGAGCGCCTTCAGGCGCAGACGGATCTTCTCCTGCTCGTAGTTGATGGCGCCGATCTCGCCGCCCTCGATTCGCTTCGCCCGGCGGCGCAGGGCGGCCGCCTCGGGCAAGCGCCGGCGCATCTCGGCCACCGCCGCCGGCCCCGCCGCCACCACGGCGCCGTTGTCCCGCACGGCGGTCACGGCGCCGATGAGCAGCCCCCACTCCATGCGCTCGACGACGGCGACGTGCGCGGGATATTCGCGCCGGGCGATCTGCGACTCGTCGATCCAGACGAAATCGGCGCCGTACAGGTCGCGGTTGGCGACCTTGAGCTTGATGCGCGACTCCGTCTTGCCCGGCAGCCGCTCGCGCTCCACGAGCTGGCCCGTCCGCACCGTGCCGTCGCGCAGCGTGGCCCGCATCACGTTGGCCGGCCAGAAGAAGCCGAGCGCGTTCTGCACAATGATGCCGATGAGGCCCAGCACCATGATGAGGGAAAGCGCGAGCGCGCCCCCCGTGAGCCAGATGAACGGCTCGCCGCTGCGCCAGAGATTCCTCACAGGTAGCGGTACTTCCTGCGCAGCCGCAGCCGCACCAGCTCGGCGAGCGTGTTCACGACGAACGTGAGCGAGAAGAGCAGGAAGGCGGCGAGGAAGAGGACGCGGAAGAGCGTACCCTGCTCGGGCGCCTCCGGCAATTCCACGGCGATGTTCGCCGAGAGCGCGCGGAACCCGCTGAAGATCGAGCCGTCCATCACCGGCGTGTTGCCCGTGGCCATGAGCACGATCATCGTCTCCCCCACCGCCCGGCCGAAGCCGATCATGATGGCGGAGAAGATCCCCGGGCTGCCCGTGGGCAGCACGATCCGTACCGCCGTCTGCCAGCGCGTGGCGCCGAGGGCGAGCGAGCCCGCGCGCAGGTGCTGCGGCACGTTGGCGAGCGAGTCCTCGGCGATCGTGAAGATGAGCGGGATCACTGCGAAGCCCATCGCCACCCCGACCACCAGCGAGTTGCGCTGATCGTAGTTGAGGCCGAGCGTGGTGAGCAGCCATCCGCGGTAGTCGCCCGACAGCAGCCGGGCCTCGACGAGCCCGCCGAGGGCGAACGCCGCCCACGCCCCGAGGATCACGACCGGCACGAGCAGGAACACCTCGGTGCCGGTCCGAAAGCGCCTGCGCAGGGTGGCGGGCACCGCGCGCCACAGCAGCATGGCGCCCAGGATGGCGACGGTGAGGACGAGGGGCATCAGGAAGAGTCCGGGCACGACGCGCTCGATCATCGGCGCCAGCCACAGCCCCGCGAGAAACCCGAGGACGACGCTGGGCAGCGCCGCCATGATCTCGACGACGGGCTTCACGTACGCCTTGACGCCCGGGTGCATGAACTCGCTGACGTAGAGCGCCGCGAGGAGGGCGAGCGGCACCGCGATGAGCAGCGCGTAGAACGTCCCCTTGAGCGTTCCGTAGATGAGGGGTGTGAGGCTGAGTTTCGCCTCGAAGTCGTCGGTGCCACCCGTCGACTGCCAGACGTAGGCGGGCGCCGGGTAGCCCTCGTACCACACCCGGCCGAAGAGCGTCTGCAAGGTCACCTCGGGGTGCGGGTTGTCGAGCGTCCATTGCGCGATGCGGCCCTTGTCGTCGATGGCCAGGAGCCCGTCGGCCTTGGGCGCAAACACCACCGCGCGCAGCCCGGCGGCGTCCGTCTTCATGGTGAGCAGCGTGGCGCCGGAGGTGCCGTAGTTGAGATGCAGGCTGCCCGCGGCATCCGCGGTCACGAAGCCCTTGTCGCGCCGGGAGGCGGCGGCGGCGACGACGGCAGCGCCGTGCGAGGCGAACTGGTGGACGCGCGTGAGCCGCGGCGAGCGACCCCCGGCGGGCGCCACCACCTGCCAGGTGGACGCTTCACCGGCCTGCGTGCCGACCACGAGCGTGCGGTCGCCAATGAGGAACTCGAGGACGGTGACGGGCGACTTGCCCCCGCTCACCTCGGCGGTGTCGGCGGGCGTGGGGCTCGCGGGCTCGCGGAGGTCGTAGCGGATCACGCGGCCGCGCGAGGTGCCGAGGAAGAGATCCTCCCCCCGGCCGTCGAGCGCCAGCGCCGTGATCTCGCCGTCGAGGGTGACGGCGAGCGTCTGCGTCGACACCTCGCGCCGGCTCTCGCCGATGAGCGCTTTCTTCTCGATCACCGTCTGCAGCACGAGCGCGGCGGGGCCCACCTGCGCCACCGTCATCGGCCCCGCGGAGGGCGCCGCGGTGGCGAGGCGCAGGAGCGGGCGCCGGGCTTTGTCGACGAGGGACGGAGGGCCGAACTCCTGGCCCGGCGTCAGCACACGCACGCCGTCGTTGAACTCGACGAGGAACTTCACCTCGACGGGGATCACCCGGCCGTCGGAGGTGCCGATGACGTGCCGGCTCCCGCCCGCGGGCGCGACGGCGGTCACCTGTGCGCCGTCCAGCCCGGCCACGGGCACGGGCGGATAGGCGCCGCGCG
>CAYQQT010000166.1:0-7766 GCA_964419375.1 uncultured bacterium | reverse complement strand
CGCGCCGCCGGCCGCTCGGCCGCGATCGCGCACGCGATGCATCCGGAGCCGGTGCCGACGTCCACCACGAGCGGCTCCCCCGCCGGCAGCAGCTCGAGCGCCCACTCCACCAGGACTTCCGTCTCAGGCCGCGGCACGAGGACGTCGCGGGTAACGCCCACGCGTATGCCGCGGAAGTCCTGGCTGCCGACGATCTGCTGCAGCGGCTCGCGCCGCGCGCGGCGCGCCACCGCCGCCGCATAGCGGGCGGCCACGGCACCGTCCACCGCCCGTAACCGCGCCATCCGCAGCGCCAGGCGCGGCACCGCCAGGCAATGGGCGAGCAGCCACTCGGCGTCGACGCGCGGCGTCTCCACGCCGGCAGCGTCCAGGTCGGCGGCGGCGACGGCGAGCCACTCCGCCACGGTGGCGGCGACGGCGGCGGGCATCAGTGCTCCACCCGCTGCAGGTGCTGGGCCTGCTCGGCGGCGGTGAGAGCCTCGATGAGCTCGTCGAGATCGCCCTCGAGCACCTGCGGCAGCCGGTGGAGCGTGAGCCCGATGCGGTGATCCGTCACGCGCGTCTGCGGGAAGTTGTAGGTGCGGATGCGCTCGCTGCGCTCGCCCGTGCCCACCTGGCTCTTGCGGTCGGCCGCGATGGTCGCCGCCTGCTCCTCCTGCGCGCGCTCCAGGAGACGCGCCTTCAGCACGCGCATCGCCTTCGCCCGGTTCTTGATCTGCGAGCGCTCGTCCTGGCACGTAACGACCATGCCGGTGGGGATGTGCGTGAGGCGGACGGCGGAGTCGGTGGTGTTGACGCCCTGGCCCCCGGGGCCGGAGGAGCGGTAGACGTCCACACGCACGTCCTTGTCCTCCACCTTGATGTCGACGTCCTCCGCCTCCGGCAGCACCGCCACCGTCACGGTGGAGGTGTGGATGCGGCCGCTCGACTCCGTCACGGGCACGCGCTGCACGCGGTGCACGCCGCGCTCGAACTTCAGCCGGCTCCACGCGCCGCGGCCCTGGATGAAGAAGACCACCTCGCGGTAGCCGCCCTGGCCGGTGGGATTGGCGTCCATCGTCTCCACCTTCCACCGCTGGCGCTCCGCGTACTTGGTGTACATGCGCGCGAGGTCGCCGGCGAAGAGTGCCGCCTCGTCGCCGCCGGCGCCGGCGCGGATCTCGACGAGCACGTTCTTGTCGGCGTTGGGATCCCGCGGCAGCACCAGCCGCGTGAGGGCCTCCTCCAGCGCGCTCTGCCTGGCGCCGAGCTCGTCGATCTCCGCCTGCGCCATCTCGAGCAGCTCGCGATCGCCGCCCTCGGCCAGGATGTGGCGCGCTTCGCTGATGCGCTTGAGGACCTCGCGGTACTCCGTGAAGCGCTCGACGACTTCCTGCGTCTCCGCGTGCTCCTTGCGCAGACGGGCGTACTCGGCCTGCTGGGTGAAGATGGCGGGGTCGGAGAGGGCGCGGGCGATCTCCTGGGATCGCTCCTCGATCTGCCGCAGCTTGTCAAACAGCATCGCGACTCAGCGCCTCCCGGGCGGTCTTCGCGCGCGCGGGCGCGGCACGGCGGCAGGCCCGCTCGCCCATGGCAGGCCCGCGCGAACCCAACGTCGTCGGAGCGGGGAAGGAGCGGCGGAGCGGGCGGCTACCCGGCCGGGCTTGTGGTCGTCGGCCGGTTGTATTTGCGCTGGAAGCGCTCGACACGGCCGGCGGTGTCCACGAACTTCTGCTTGCCCGTGAAGAACGGGTGGCACTTGGAGCAGACCTCGACCCGGATCTCGGGCTTGGTCGACCGTGTGTGCACCACCTCGCCGCACGCGCAGGTGATCGTGGTGTCGACGTACTCAGGATGAATGCCCACCTTCACGGATGTTCCCTCCTCACAAGAAGGCCAAGGATACCAACCTCGGGCCGAAAACGCAAAAAACCCGACTACATGGCGTGCATCGCGGCCAGGAAGTCCTTGTTCGACTTGGTGAGCTTGAGCTTGTCGAGCAGCAGCTCCATCGCTTCCACCGGATTGAGCTGCGAGAGCGCCTTGCGCAGCAGCCACACCTTCTGGATCTCGTCCTTCTCGAGGAGGAGCTCTTCCTTGCGCGTGCCCGACTGCTCGATGTTGATGGTGGGGAAGACGCGCTTGTCCATGAGGCGGCGGTCGAGGTGGACCTCCATGTTGCCGGTGCCCTTGAACTCCTCGAAGATCACGTCGTCCATGCGGCTGCCCGTGTCCACGATGGCGGTGGCCATGATGGTGAGCGAGCCGCCCTCCTCGATGTTGCGCGCGGCCGCGAAGAAGCGGCGCGGGCGCTGCAGCGCGTTGGCGTCGAGACCGCCGGAGAGCACCTTGCCCGAGGAGGGGATGATGGCGTTGTGGGCGCGCGCGAAGCGCGTGAGGGAGTCGAGCAGGATCACGACGTCGCGCTTGTGCTCGACGAGGCGCTTGGCCTTCTCGATGACCATGTCCGCCACCTGCACGTGGCGCGCGGGGAGCTCGTCGAAGGTGGAGGCGATGACCTCGCCCTTCACCGAGCGCAGCATGTCGGTCACCTCTTCCGGCCGCTCGTCGATGAGCAGCACGATGAGGTAGACCTCGGGGTGGTTCTTCGCGATGGCGTTCGCGAGCTTCTGCAGCAGCATCGTCTTGCCCGTGCGCGGCGCCGCCACGATCATGCCGCGCTGGCCCTTGCCGATGGGCGTCAGCAGGTCCATCACACGACTGGTGAGATCCTCGGCGTCGTGCTCGAGGCGCAGCCGCTCCATCGGATAGAGCGGCGTGAGGTTGTCGAAGAAGATCTTGTCGCGCCCCTGGTCGGGCGTCTCGAAATTGATCGCCTCTACCTTGAGCAGTGCGAAGTACCGCTCGGTGTCCTTGGGGGGACGCACCTGGCCCGAGATGCTATCGCCGGTGCGCAGGTCGAAGCGGCGGATCTGTGACGGCGATACATAGATGTCGTCGGGGCCCGGGAGATAGTTGTAGTCCGGGGCGCGAAGGAACCCGAACCCATCGGGCAGAACCTCGAGAACCCCTTCCGCGTAAATCAGGCCGTCTTTCTCCGCCTGGGATTGTAGGATTTTGAAGATCAGCTCCTGCTTGCGCAGGCCTCCCATGTTCTGCACGTTCAGGTCACGCGCGATGGCGTTCAGGTCCGCGATGCTCTTTTCCTTGAGCTCGGAGAGATTCATCCCCGTCGTAGCGGCTTCTGAGTTCTGGGGGGCGTTGCCTTGACCTCGTTCTCGGCGGGCGCTCATGCAGGGGCTCCGGGGCGCGGCCATGACGGGCCGCACGAAGTTAGTAGGTTCTGACGTGGAATTCCAGGGTTTCTACGGGGTTGGAGCGACTTCGGACCTCATCCTCCCACGCGATCGTGCGCGGTGTCAATCATTATCACATACGCACCTCGATGATCGCCCGCTGCTTGATCTCGCGCAGCCAGGCCTCGAGCCGCGTGTCGTACTTCTGGCGGAAGAGGATCTCGCGGATCTGCTGCTTGGCCCGCGCGAGCCCTTCACCTTCCAGCGTCTCCTTGGACTCGAGCCGGAAGAGGTGGTAGCCGAGCGGCGAGCGGAACGGCTGCGAGATCTGCCCGGGCTCCAGCGTCAGGATCTCCGCCTCGATCTCCTGGGTGAGCTCGCCCCGTTTCATGGTGCCGAGGTCGCCGCCGTCGCGGGCGCTCGCGTCCTTCGACTGCGCCTTCGCGACGTCCGCGAAGTCGGCCCCCCCCACGATCTGCGCCCGCAGGAGGTCGGCCTTGATGCGCGCCATCTCCCACGCCGCGTCACTGGCCCCGCCTTCCGGCGTCACCAGGATGTGCCGCGCGTGATAGGCGAGCCCCGTCTCGAGCCGCGTCCGGTTCTCGGCGAGGTATCGCTCGATCTCCTGGTCGGTCACCGACACGCGCAGCGCCACCTTGCGGCGCACGACCTTGGCGATGCGCAGCGAGTCGCGCAGGCGCTTGCGGACGGAATCGAGCGTAAGCCCCTGCTCGCGCAGGAGGCGCTCGAACTCTTCCTGCGTCTGCACGCCGTAGCGCTTGATGCGGTCGGCCAGCTCTTCGGCGACCTCGGAATCCTCGATCACGATCTTCTCGCGCTCGGCCTCCTGCAGCTGCAGCCGGCTGTCGATGAGCCGCGAGAGGAAGCGCTTGGCCAGCTCTTCGTCGGTGGTGGTGTCACGCTGGCGGTTCTCCTGCCGGTAGCCGACGATACTCTCCTGCAGCTCTCCCAGGGTGATGGCGTCGTTGTTGACGACGGCCACCACGCGATCCGACACCGCGTCGTCCGCCTCCACCACGCGCGTGCGCACGTCACCCGGACGCAGCGGGGTATCCAGCGACGACGACGCGCGGGTGGGCGGCGGCGCCACCACCGCCGCCTTCGAGGACGACTTCTGCGTGCCGAGGAAGGGGACCCAGCCCGGCATGGCACAGCCGCCGAGCAGGAGCGGGATCAGTGTGAGGGCGAGGGCAGGACGTGTCATGCGGCCGCCAGCTCCTTGAGGACGCGTAACAGGGAGTCGCGCACCGTGGGCCACGGCCCGCGGTCGAGGACGGCATCGACGGTGAACTCGCGCTTCATCCCGAGCCGGCCGCGGCTCGCCTGGATGATACGCACGAGACGAGCGGGATCGATGGAGGTCGCCGGCGAGAAGGTGATCAGCGCGCGGCCCTCTCCCGCCTCCACCTTGTCGGCGCCCACCGCGCGCGCGGCCACCCGGATGCGGACGATGTCGAGCAATTGCTCCGCCTCCTCCGGCAGGGGTCCGAAGCGGTCGGCGAGCTCGGCGCGCAGCTCGGCGATCTCCTCGTCCCGAGAGGAGGCCGCGAGGCGCTTGTAGAACGCGAGGCGTTGATTGACTTCGGGCACATAGTCCTCGGGCAAGAACCCTTCCGCCGCCACGCTGACGACCGGATCCACGGCGGGGGCGGGCTGTTCGCCGCCCAATTCTCGCACGGCTTCCGCGAGGAGCTTCGAGTAAAGATCGTAGCCGACGGCGGCGATGTGGCCGTGCTGCTGGGCGCCGAGGAGGTTGCCGGCGCCGCGGATCTCGAGGTCGCGCAGGGCGAGCTTGAAGCCGGAGCCCAGCTCGGTCAGCTCCTGGAGGGCGCGCAGCCTGCGCTGGGCCTGCTCGTCCACCCGGCCGTCGGCGGGCACCAGCAGGTAGGCGTACCCCTGCTGGCGCTCGCGGCCCACCCGGCCGCGCAGCTGATAGAGCTGGGCAAGGCCGAAGCGGTCGGCGCGATTGATGATGATGGTGTTGGAGGCCGGGATGTCGAGCCCGGACTCCACGATGGCGGTGGACACCAGCACGTCGGCCTGGCCGGTGACGAAGCGCACCATCGCGGCCTCCAGCTCGCGCTCCTTCATCTGGCCGTGGCCCATGATCACGCGCGCGTCCGGCGCCTGCTCCTGGATGAAGCGCGCCATCGACGGCAGCGACTGGATCCGGTTGTGCACGAAGAAGAGCTGGCCGCCGCGCTCGATCTCCCGGTCGAGCGCCTCCTTGATGACGGCCTTGCTGAAGCGGCGCACGAGCGTCTCCACGGGCAGGCGCTCGAGCGGCGCCGTCTCGATCACCGACATGTCACGCACGCCCGAGAGCGACATGTACAGGGTGCGCGGAATGGGCGTGGCCGTGAGCGAGAGCACGTCCACGGAGGCGCGCAGCTGCTTCATGCGCTCCTTGTGGGCCACGCCGAAGCGGTGCTCCTCGTCCACGATGAGGAGACCGAGGTTCTTGAAGGTGATGTCCTTCGAGAGCAGCCGGTGGGTGCCGATGACGACGTCCACCGTTCCGTGCTTCAGTCCTTCGATGACCGCCTTCTGCTCCCTGGGGGAGCGGAAGCGCGACAACAGCTCCACCTTCGCCGGGAACGGCGAGAAGCGGTCGACGAAGGTCGACAAGTGCTGCTGCGCGAGCACGGTGGTGGGCACGAGCACCGCCACCTGCGTGCCATCCGCCACCGCCTTGAAGGCGGCGCGCAAGGCCACTTCCGTCTTGCCGTAGCCGACGTCGCCCGCCACCAGCCGGTCCATGGGACGCTCGCTCTCCATGTCCCGCTTGACGTCCTCGATGGCCTTCATCTGGTCGGGCGTCTCCTCGAAGCGAAAGCCCGCCTCGAACTCGCGCTGCCACGGCGTGTCGGGCGAAAAGGCGTGGCCCTGCGCCACCGCGCGCTGCGCGTAGAGCTTCAGCAGCTCCTCCGCCATCTCGCGCAGGGCCGCCCGCACCGAGTCCTTCACGCGCTGCCAGGAGACGCCGCCGAGGCGGTCGAGGCGGGCCGCGCCTTCCTCGGCGCCGAGGTACTTCGACACGAGGTCTATGCGCTCCACGGGCACGTAGAGCTGGTTGCCCTCCGAGTACTCGAGGAGGAGGAAGTCGCCGTCGCGGTCGCCGACGCTCATCGTGCGCAGCCCGAGATACTTGCCGATGCCGTGATCCTCGTGCACGACGAGATCGCCCACGGAGAGGTCGGTGAAGGCCGTGATGGCGGCGCCGCGCTGGTACTTCGACCGGCGCAGGGAGCGCCGGCGGGCGCCGAAGATCTCGCTCTCCGTGAGCAGGATGAATCCGAGCGCGGGAATCGAGAATCCCGCCGAGCACTCGCCGACGACGATGGCGAAGGGCTCCGGCGCCTCCAGGCGGTCCACCACCAGCGCTTCGAGCTGGTGGTCGCGCAGCATCTGACGCAGGTGCTCGGCCTGCCGCTCATCGGCCGTCGCGAGCCGGATGGTGAAGCCTTCCGCGCGCCAGCGTCCGATCGACTCCGTGAGCTGCCCGAAGTGGCCGCCGCTCCCGACCACGGCATGCGCGTCCAGGGCGAGCTCGCCCGGCGTGCCCTTGCTCTCCACCCCGGTGACCTGGGCCAGCTCCACGCGCGGGCGCCCTTCGATCGTCTCCGCGAGAGGCCGCCGCCCCGGCGCCTCCTCCGACGTCTCCTCGAGCAGGGCGGGGGCGTCGAGGATGACGGGGGCCGTGCGGGGGATGTACTCCAGCAGTCGCGCGCCGGTCTCCGACGTCTCGGGGGGCGCGGTCAGCGGCAGCACCAGCAGCTCGTCGAGCGGCGAGGTCGAGCGCTGCGAGGTGGGATCGAAGAGCCGGATGGACTCGATGTCGTCGCCGAAGAACTCCAGGCGCGCGGGCGTGCCGTGCATGGGGGAGAAGATGTCCACGATGCCGCCGCGCGCGCTCCACTGCCCCACCTCGACCACGGTCTCCACCCGCTCGTAGCCGCCGCGCTCGAACGCCTCCACGAGCAGCTCACGATCCAGGCTGTCGCCCACGGTGAGACGAAGGGTGCCGCCCACGAAATCGGCGGGCTTCGGCAGCGGCGTGTCGAGGGCCGCCGGCGTCGCCACCACGACGATGGGCTCGCCCGCCCCCAGTCGTCGCGCGATCACCGCCCGCTCGGCATCCGCCTCCCGGTGATGTCCCCCGCGCCACAGCCGCGGCTCCGTCTCCGGAAACTCCAGCGCCGTCGCACCAAAGAAGCGAAGATCCTGCGTCCACCGATGCGCGTCGGCAAGCGTGGCGACCACGACGAGCGCAGGACGCGGATGCTGCTGCACCAGCTCCGCAATGACCAGCGCGCGCGCCGCCCCCGTCAGCCCCGCCACGCGCAGGCAGACCTCTCCCTCAGCGAATCTCTTCGCCAGCTCCTGAAAGGCCTGCCACTCTCTCAGCATGATTATTAGATGGGGGGCCTCGAAGGGCCCCCCAAGCCCCCCGGCGCTCGGCAGCGCCCCGGCAAAGCCGTGGCGCTCCTCGACTCCGACAACGCTCGG
>CAYQQT010000165.1:0-7780 GCA_964419375.1 uncultured bacterium | reverse complement strand
GTCGAGTAGCAGCAGCGCCGGCTCCGAGGCGAGCGCACGCGCCAGCTCCAGCCGCCGCTGGTCGCCGTAGGGCAGGTTGCGCGCGACCTCGTTGGCCTTCGGGCGCAGGCCCACGCGGTCGAGCAGCTCGGCGGCGCGGACCCACAGACCCTCTTCCACCGCGCGCGCGTGGGGCCGGTGCGAGAGCGCGTCCCACACGCCGAGCCGGATGCGCGCGTGCATGCCGACGAGCACGTTTTCGATCGCCGTCATGTTGGCGAAGAGGCGGATGTTCTGAAAGGTCCGGCACACGCCGAGGGCGACGATCTCGTCGGGCCGCCGCCCCACGAGGGAATGGCCGCGGAAGGTCACGGTGCCGGCGTCGGGCGCGTAGAGGCCGGTGAAGACGTTGAAGAGCGTCGTCTTGCCGGCGCCGTTGGGCCCGATGATGGAGGCGATGCCGCGCTCCAGCAAAAAATCCACCTCGTTGAGCGCGGTGAGCCCGCCGAAGCGCTTGGTGACCCCGCGCGCCTCGAAGAGCGCGCTCACGGCTCGCGCAGCTCACGCTGCCGGCGCCGCGCGGGGAAGATGCCCTGGGGCCGGAAGATCATCATGAGGACGAGGATGATGCCGAAGATCATCCGCTCGTACTTCGCGGGCTCGAGCTGGGTGGGCAGGTCCGCGAGGTTGTAGCCGAGCACCACCACCCCCGCGTTTTTCAGCTCGTTGAGCCAGAGCGACAGCCCCTTCAGCACCTGGAGGTTCAGCACGGTGACGACGGTGGCGCCGATGATGGCGCCCGGAATGGACCCCATGCCGCCCAGGATCACCATGGCCAGTACCCCGATCGACTCGAGGAAGGTGAACGACTCCGGGTTGATGAAGACCTGCTTGGCGGCGAACACGACGCCCATGACGCCCGCGAAGGAGGCGCCGCAGGCGAAGGCGAGGAGCTTGGATCGCACGAGGGGCACGCCCATCGCCTGCGCGGCGAGCTGGTCCTCGCGGATCGCCTCCCACGCCCGCCCGATGTGCGAGTTCTCGAGCCGCCGGTTGACCAGGATGACCACGGCCACGATGAGGAGCACCAGGAAGTAGAACCCCTCGGAGTACGAGAGGTCGAAGGGAAAGGGCGGCCGTGAGATGGGGGTGATACCGCGTGGGCCGTTGGTGAGGTTGATGGGCTTGTCGAGGTTGTTGGCGAGGACGCGGATGACTTCGCCGAAGCCGAGGGTGACGATGGCGAGATAGTCGCCGCGCAATCGCAGCACGGGCAACCCGAGCAGCACGCCGGTGGCCGCCGCCACGAGCAGCCCCACCAGCAGGAACAGGTAGAACCAGCCCGCGGCGAGAGGGAAGCCGCCGCCCACGATGAGGTTGGCGTGGGGGGAGCCGACGATGGCCCACGTGTAGGCGCCCACGGCGAAGAAGGCCACGTAGCCGAGGTCGAGGAGGCCGGCGAGGCCGACCACGATGTTCAGACCGAGGGCGAGCGCGACGAAGATGCCGACCTGCGTCGCCACCTCGAGGTAGTAGCCGTTGTAGGCGCCGATGACCGGCATCATGACGAGGAGTGCCACTGCCAGCAGCGCGGCGCGCAGCCAGCCGGGGATGCGCGCGAGGTACACGACGAGCAGGCTCGACTGGAAGAGGAGAAAGGCGAGGATCGAGCGCGGGAAGACGGCCACCGCCACGCCCGACAGCGCGAGAAGCGCGATCGAGCCGAGGGCGGGGATCACGCGCGCTCTCGCACCACTTCGCCGAGCAGCCCCTTCGGGCGGAAGATGAGAATGAGGATGAGCACCGAGAAGGCGAAGATGTCCTTGTACTCGGCGCCGAAATTGCCGCCCGTCAGCAGCGACATGTAGGATGCCGCGAACGCTTCCAGCAGCCCCAGCACGAGGCCGCCGATCATCGCGCCCGGGATGTTGCCGATGCCGCCCAGCACGGCGGCCGTGAAGGCCTTCAGCCCGGGGATGAACCCGGTGTACGGGTTGATGAGGCCGTATTGCACGCCGAAGAGCACGCCCGCCGCTCCCCCCATGGCGCCCCCGATGAGGAACGTGAGCGAGATGATCCGGTTCACGTCGATGCCCATGAGACTGGCGGCGGCCTGGTCTTCCGCCACCGCGCGCATGGCGGTGCCCACCTTCGTGCGGTTCACCACCACGTGCAGCGCCCACAGCATGAGGAGGGCGGCCACGATGACGACGAGGGACTTCACGGACACGTCGATGGTGGCCGTGAGCTCGAAGCGCTGGTTGAGCACGTCCATGGTGGGGTACACGAGGTTGAAGGCATTGCGCCAGATCGATTCGAAGAGCCGGATGAAGTCCTGCAGGAAGAACGACACGCCGATGGCCGAGATGAGGGGGATGAGCCGTGGCGCCGCCCGCAGCGGACGGTACGCCACCCGCTCGATGGTGACCGCGAGCACGCCGCTCACGACCATCGCCGCGATCAGGATGGCCGCGAGCACGAGCACCCACGGCAGTGTCTCCAGCACCCCCGCCGACTTCAGGCCGAGCAGGATTTCCACGCCCACGAAAGCGCCCACGATGAAGATCTCGCTGTGCGCAAAGTTGATGAACTCGAGCACGCCGTACACCATCGTGTACCCGAGCGCGATGAGGGCGTACATGAAGCCGAGAGTGATCCCGTCCAGAAGGACCTGCGGAAAGATGCCGATGAGCAGTTCGTAGTCCATCGAGACGCGCGCAGACGTCAGAGGGCGGCGGGGCGGAGGCCCGGCCGCCCTCTGAGCGTGCCGCTACTTCTTGGGGGCCGCAGGCGCCGCGATGGTGAGGCGCTTGACTTCCTTGTTGTCGCCCCACTTCTCGGGGTCCTCGCTGGCGACCTGGAGCACGAAGTAGAGGGCCTTCTTCGGATCGCCCTTGCTGTCGAACTCCACCGTGCCCGTGATGCCGGTGTGGCGCACGTCGCGGATGGCGGCCGTCACCGCATCACGCGTGGGCGCCTTGCCGCCCTTCGTCACCGCCTCCAGCGCCTTGATGGCGATGGCCATGGAGTCGTAGGCCTGCGCCGCGAACGGCTCCGGGTTCTTGCCGAACTTCTTCTTGAACTCGTCGGCGAACTGCTTGGCCTGCGGGTACACGGACACGGGACCCGCCACCGAGGTGTAGTTCATGCCCACCACGGCCTTGCCCGCGATCTTCGTGAGGTCGGAAGAGTCCAGGCCGTCGGGCCCCATGAACTTCGACTTCACGCCCTTCTCGCGCGCCTGCTTGAAGAAGGGCCCCGCCTGCTCGTAGATGCCGCCGAAGTAGATGAGGTCCGGGTTCTTGGCGCGGATGGGCGTGATGATGGGATCGAAATTCGACTTCTCCTCGGTGCCCTCGAAGCCGGTGATCTTCAGCCCCTTCTTCTCGGCGTCCGCCTTGAAGAACTCCGCCACGCCCTGCCCGTAGGCCGTCTTGTCGTGGATGATGTACACGCTCTTGGCCTTGAGCGTGCCGTGCGCGAACTCGGCGCCGACGACGCCCTGCACGTCGTCGCGGCCGCACACGCGGTAGACGTTGGGATAGCCGCGGTCGGTGATGGTCGGGTTCGTGTTCGCGGGGGAGATCATCGCGACGTTGACTTCCTTGTAGACCTCGGAGGACGGGATGGCCACGCCGGAGTTGAGGTGGCCCACCACCGCCATGATGTCCTTGTCGGCGATGATGTTGCGCGCGTTGGCGACGCCCACGTCGGGCTTGGCCTGGTCGTCGAAGGGCACCAGCTCGACCTTGAAGCCGGCCTTCTCGAGGTTGCCCTTGAACTTCTCGACCGCCAGCTGCGCGCCCAGCTTGATGCCTTCGCCGAGCGCCGCCTGACCGCCGCTGAGGGGGCTCTGGGTGGCGATCTTGATGGTGCCCTTGCCCTGCGCCGACAGCTCGGAGCCGCCCGGCATGAGCGCGATGGCAACCGCCACCCCGATCGCAATCAGGCCGCGAATGGAGTACGAGTTCATGGGGTGCTCCCTCCTTGATCGATGAATCGGGGATTGACGCGCCGCCATTATAGCGACCGGGCCTGCCCGGTCAAGCACGCGGGGTCGCGTTCCGCGCACGCTGGATACGCTCGATGAAGCGGGCCGCCGCCTGCCCCGGATCGGTGGCCCCGCACACAGCGGAGATCACGGCCACGCCGTCGGCGCCGGCCGCGATCACCTCGTGCACGTTGTCGGCGGTGATGCCGCCGATCCCTACCAGAGGAACGGAGATCTCCGGTCGAAGTTTCCGGATGAGATCGGGCCCCACGAGCTGGAAGTCCGCCTTCGTGGCTGTCGCGAACATCGAGCCCACCGCCACGTAATCCGCCCCTGCCGCCTGCGCGGCCCGCGCCTGCTCCACCGAGTGCGTGGAGATGCCGAGCACCATGCCGGGGCGCAGGAGCGCCCGCGCGGGGCGTGGGGGGAGGTCGTCCTGGCCGAGATGCACGCCGTCGGCATCGAGGGCGAGCGCGAGGTCCACGCGATCGTTCACGATGAACGTCACCCCCGCCGCCTGCGCCCGCGCCCGCAGGCGCTCGGCGAGCGGCCACAGGCGTCCGGACGGCCATGCCTTCTCGCGCAGCTGGACCATGCGACAGCCGGCGGCCGCCGCCGCCTCGAGGATGTCTTCGAGGTCGCGGCCCCTCGCCGCCGTCCGGTCGAGGACGACGTAGAGGGTGGGATCCATCAGCCGTGCAGACGGGCGCCGTCCACGCTCGTGAAGCGCCCCTCCACGAAGGCGGGATCGCCGAGGACCTTGAGATGGAAGGGGATGGTCGTCTTCACGCCTTCCACCGTCGTCTCGTAGAGCGCGCGGCGCATGCGGTGCACGGCCTCGGCGCGGTCGCGTCCGTGCACGACGATCTTGGCGAGCAGCGAGTCGTAGAAGGGCGGCACCGAGTAGGGCGCCATGAGGTGGCTGTCCACGCGCACGCCGTAGCCCCCGGGAGCGGTCCACGCCGTCACCCGGCCCGCGCTGGGCGTGAAGGTCTCGGGATCCTCGGCGTTCACGCGGCACTCGATGGCGTGCCCGTCGAAGGTGATCGAATCCTGGTGGTAGCCGAGCGGCTCGCCCGCCGCGATGCGGATCTGCTCGCGGATGAGATCGATGCCGGTGATCATCTCCGTCACCGGGTGCTCCACCTGGATGCGCGTGTTCATCTCGATGAAGTAGAAGCGGCCGTCGCGGCTGTCCACGAGGAACTCCACGGTGCCCGCGCTCACGTAGTTCACGGCGGCGGCGGCGGCGAGGCCGGCGCGATGCAGCTCCGCGCGCGTCTCCGCGGGCAGCGACGGCGCCGGCGACTCCTCGATCAGCTTCTGGTGGCGCCGCTGCACCGAGCAGTCGCGCTCGCCGAGGTGCACGCGCATGCCGTTCCTGTCGCCCAGCACCTGCACCTCGACGTGGCGGGCCTCCTCGATGAACTTCTCGCAGTAGATCTCCGAGGAGCCGAAGGCCGCCGCCGCCTCCGTCTGGCACGCCGCGAAGGCGTGCGCCGCCGATGCGCGGTCGCGCACGATGCGCATGCCGCGGCCGCCTCCGCCCGCGGACGCCTTGAAGATGACGGGGTAGCCCGCCTCGTCCGCCACCTCGATCGCCTCCGCCTCGGATTTCAGCGGCAGCTCGCTGCCCGGCACCACGGGCACCCCCGCCTGCTTGGCGATCACGCGCGCCTGCGCCTTGTCGCCCATGAGGCGGATCGCCTCCGGACTGGGCCCGATGAAGGTGAGGCCGCACGCGCGGCAGATGTCCGCGAAGGCGGGATTCTCGGCGAGGAAGCCGTAGCCGGGATGGATCGCCTCGCTGTCCGTCACCACGGCGGCGGAGATGATGGACGGGATGTTGAGGTAGCTCGAGCGCGAGTCGTTGGGCCCCACGCAGATCGACTCGTCGGCGAGGCGGACCGGCAGCGAGTGCGCGTCCGCCGTGGAGTGCGCGATCACCGTGCGCACGCCCATCTCGCGGCAGGTGCGGATGATCCGGAGCGCGATCTCACCCCGGTTGGCGATCAGGATCTTATGGAACATGGCGCGACCTCACCCGCCCAGCACTCGGCGCCACTGCGTTTCGAGGTCGGCCTGGCGAAGGCCGTAGATGGGCGGGATGGCCGCGTCGAGCGACTCGCCGCGGCCGAGCCGGCGCAGGAGCTCGCGCATGGCGGGCATGCCGCCGCGGTCGAGCAGGTCGCGCACGATCCAGAGCGAGACGTCATAGCCGGTGCGCGCGCGCAGGGGATCGGCGTCGGACACGAGCGCCTCCACGCCGGCGAGGGTGGGGGCGCCCGGCAGCCGGAGCATGGGATCGGCCGCCGCCCCTTCCAGCACCTGCGCCAGCCCCTCGTGCAGCCAGCGCGGCGCGTGCCCGTGCGACAGCCGGTGGATGGTGGCGTGCGCGACCTCGTGCGCGAGCAGCCGCTCCAGCTCGCGGCGGGAGGGCGTGGGGCCGCCCACGGGCAGGCGGATCTTGCCGTCGAAGAGCCCGGTCACCCACGCGTGGACGCGCGTGACGTCCTGGAACTGCTCGCGCTCGTAGAGGACGACCGTGACGCGGTCGCGCGGCCCCTCGCCGAGCTCGGCGCTCACGCGCTCCCAGGCGGCCTCGAGGGCGGCCAGCATCGCGCGCGGCGCCTCCGCGTCGGTGGCCGAGCGTGACTTGACGAGGAAATGCGGGGTGACGGTGCGATGGAAGCCGGCTTCCGCCTGCCGTTCACGCTCGACCTTGTCGATCATGCGGCGGGCGGCCTCGTGCGCGGGCTCGCGGGCCAGCACGGCGCGTAGGTGCGCCACTGCGCGCGCGGGGTCGTCGCGGTGATCGTAGAGATGCGCGAGCAGCACGCTGGCGCGGGCGTCGAACTCGAGGGCGAGCGCGCGCTCGAGGGGGCTGAGCGCCTCGTCCACCCGGCCCGCGTGCACGGCGGCCACGCCGAGTCCCTTCAGGAGCGCGGGCGCCTCCGGGGCCGCGTGCAAGCCCTGGCTGAAGAGGAGCATCGCCTCCGCGGCCCGTCCCTGTCGGAGTGTCTGCCAGCCCCACGCTTCGTAGCAGCGCGCCACGTCGCCGCGTCGCGCCGCGCTCGCGGGCACGTCGTCGAAGGCCTGCCCGAACCGGTCGCACGCGCGCGCGAACTGGCCGGCGGCGTAGAGGCGGATCGCTTCCTCGGTGAGATCTGCGGTCGCCTCCCTTGCCGACGTAGCAACAGGCTCACTCTTGCGATCTTCTTTCTTGAACATGGGGACCCTGGGAGGGTCCCCAAGCCCTCCGGTCGTGTAGGCATTCGTCGTGTGGTTGGTCGTGGTGCTGTGGTCGCTCTTGGTCGTGTGGTCGGTCGTGGTTGTGTGGTCGACCAAGGTCGTGGGGTCGACTGTTTTGAGGGAGACGGAGGTGTAGTGGCCGGCGGCGAAGCCGGCGAGGATGGCGGCGGTGAGGAGGAGCGCGATGAGGCGGGGGCGGGGAGACGCCAGGGGGGCCTCGTCAGCGCTGGGGGTCGATGAGGAAGAGCGGTTGGCCGTACTCGACGGCCTGGCCGTTGTCGACGGCGATCTTCACCACGCGGCCACTCACCTTGGATTCGATCTCGTTCATCAGCTTCATCGCTTCGATAATGCAGAGGATCTGTCCCTCCTTCACCACGTCGCCTTCCTTGACGTACGGCTCCGCCGAGGGCGAGGAGGCGCGATAGAAGGTGCCCACCATCGGCGCTTCGATGGTGATCGTCGTGACGGGCGCCACGTCGGCGACGACGGGGTGCGCGGACGTGGCGGGTGCTCCGGCGCCACTAAATCTCCCTTGAGCGGCGGCGCAGCTGGTGC
>CAYQQT010000164.1:2517-7866 GCA_964419375.1 uncultured bacterium | reverse complement strand
CTTCTTTTGGGTTAGGGCGTCAGGGATTCGATGAGGGCGCGGTGGTTTGGGTAGCGGGCTACCAGGGTGGCGCGGTCGGCGAGGTCGAAGTCGGTGAAGTCGAAGCCGGGGGCGACTGTGCAGCCGGCTAGGGTCCAGGAGTGAGTGTCGATGAGGTGGGCGCCGAACCAGTGGTTGGCGCGGATGATCGTTTGCGGGGTTGTCGTTTTGGGCCGAGCCCGAGTCGATGTTCGGTGAGCGCGCTGTCCCCGTCGATCTCCGAGATGAGCAAGGTGGTACCGGCGTGGAAGTGCCAGATCTCGTCGGATTTGATGCGGTGGAGGGTGGAGAGGGCGGGGGCTTCGAGGAGGAAGTAGATCGAGGTCGCCATGGGGCGCGGGCCGGTGAAGCGCGGCGGTAGATGGGGCAAGCGCTCTGTCGCGTCCTGACGGCCGCTGGCGTCGGACACCGACTTCACGTCGGACAGGATAGCCTCCTTCGAGGAGTCGACCGCGCGCGCCGCCCGCCTCACGTGGCGGCGCGGCGGCGCGCATGGGATCACTTGCCGACAATCTGGGCTTTCATGCTGCCGAGCGCCGTGAGCAGCTCTGTCTTCTCCTGCGCAGGGACCTTGAACTTGTCGAAGCTTTTCACGAGGTCGTCGACGAGGGCGTTGAACTCGGCTTCGGTGATGTTCATGCCCCGGTGGGCGTCCACCATGCTGGCGCCCGTGTAGCGGCAGGGGCCGCCGGTGGCCTCGCACACCTGGTCCACCAGCATTCGCTTGAGCCGCGGGACGTCGGCGTTGGCGAAGCGGCGGTTGATGCGGGTGTCGGCGGCGACGTTGCCGACGAAATCCTCGATGACGGCGGTGATGGCGGGCTTGCCGCCCAGGCGGTCGTAGAGGGACGGCCGCAACCCTTCTGTGAGGGTGGATGGATCGGACACGGCATCCCGTTCGTATTACGGGTGAGGCAGCGGCATGGATCTGGGGGCCGGCGACCTTGTCAACCATGACGGGCTCTGGTAGTGAAGGACGGGCATGACGACCGCCGGGGCTGATCTCATCCGACGGATGGCGGCGGGCGATCGGGAGGCCTTCGCGCGCTTCTACGATCGGTACGCGCCGCTCGTGTACCCGGTCATTGTCAGGATCGTTCGTGAGCGCGCGGACGCGGCCGACATCCTGCAAGACACGTTCTGGGAAGCGTGGCAGGGCGCGGCCGGCTACGACCCCGCGCGCGGCACGCCGGAGGCGTGGATGGTCATGCGCGCCCGCACGCGCGCGATCGACCGCGTGCGGTCGGTTCGTCGGAGAGAAGAGACGTTCGTGGCGCCGCTTGAGGAGTCGCAGGCGGCCGCACCCGTGGCGGCGGGCGGCGATGCCGCGGAGCGAGCCGAGGACCGGGGGACTATCACGAGCGCGCTGGACCGGCTCCCGGACGCGCAGCGGGAGGTCATCGAGCTGGCGTACTACGCGGGGCTGACGCAGACCGAGATCGCAGAACGGCTCAAGCAGCCGCTCGGCACCGTGAAGACCCGCATCCGCCTCGGCCTCGAGCGGCTGCGGGAGCTGGTGAAGCGGACGCCATGAGCCACGACGAGCTGGACACCCTGGCCGCCATCTACGCCGTGGGCGCGCTCGACGGCGATGACCTCACGCGCTTTCAGGCCCACCTCGCCACCGGCTGCGAGCGCTGCGCCACCATGCTGCGCGATGCCGGCGACGTGCTCGCGCGCGCCGCGCTCGGCGGCGCACAGATGCCTACCGTGCCGCCGCCGCAGGTGAAAGCCGAGCTGTTGCGACGGATCGACGCGGGCGGGCGCGCGGCGCGGGCGCCCGCGCAGTCCGGTTGGCTGCGGTGGGCGGCCGTGAGCGCGGTCGCCGTCGTCGCCGGCGCCGGCCTCACCGGCATGTACGTGGCCACGCGCTACGAGGCGCGGATGGGCCAGATGGTGCGCGAGACGCTCGTCCAGCGCGAGCGGTTGCACGACCTCCTGCGCGATCCCGCCACGCGCGTGATCGATCTGCGGGGGCGCGACCCCGCCCAGGCGTCGGGGCGCGTGGTGTGGAACGAGGCGAAGGGCGGGCTGCTGCTCGTCTCCAGCCTGCCGCCCGCGCCCGCCGGCAAGGCCTACGAAGCGTGGACGATCACGGGCGGCACCCCGCGCCCCGCCGGCCTCTTCCACGTGGACGCGCGCGGCCGCGCGACTCACCGAGTGGATGCGACGGGCCGAGCGGTGGATGTGTTCGCGGTCACCCTCGAGCCCGAAGCGGGAGTGGCGGCGCCCACGGGGCCAATGGTGCTCGCGTCCCGTTAGGATGGGGGGCCTCGAAGGGGATTTGATTCAGATTGGGGGCCTCGACGGCCCCCAACCCCCCGACGCTCGGCAGCGCCACGGCGAAGCCGTGGCGCTCCTCGATTCCCGGCTAGCCGCGTGCGCGCGCGGCGTGCAGGACCGCGATCACCGTCATGGCATCCCGGATCTCCGAGCGCTCCACCATCCGCACTACGTCGTCGAAGGCGAAGGCGCGCACCTCGATGAACTCCGTGGGGTCGCCGGCGCGGGGAACGGCGCGCAGGTCGTCGGCGCGATAGAGATGGCAGGTCTCGTCCACGACGCTCTTGGAGGAGATGAACGAGCACAGCGGTGTGAGATGGCCCGCCGCGTACCCTGCCTCCTCGCCCAGCTCGCGCTGGGCGGCCGCCTCGTGCGCCTCGCCCTCGCGCACGGCGCCCGTCGGCATCTCCCAGTAGAACCCGCGCGCCACGTACCGGTATTGGCCCACGAGCACCACCGTGTGCTCGTCGAGAAAGGGCAGCACGCCCACCGCGGGCTTGCACTCGACGACGCCGTAGAGGGTGGTGCGGCCGTCGGGCATCTGCGCCACGTCCTCGCGGATGCGCATCCAGGGATTGCTGTACACGGGGCGCGAGGTGATCGTGCGCCACGGCGTGCGCGCGCCCGCGCTGCGCGGATCGGACATGGCGTCAGTGTATACTCCAGCACCAAGTCCACTCCGGACCCGGAGTTTTTCGGCATGACTCTTCCAAGACCGGTCGCGCAGCTGTGGGACGATCTCCAGGCGGTCCGCGCAGAGATCCTGGCCGAGGTGCGCGCGCTCTCGCAGCGCCAGTCGGACTGGAAGCCGGGCGATCGCGAGTGGTCGGTGGGCGAGGTGATTCACCATCTGACGGTGGCGGAAGTGAACACGGGCAAGCTCACCACGAAGCTCGTGAAGGACGCGCAGGCGGCGGGCGTGCCCGCGGGTTTTCCCGCTGACCTCACCACATTGTCGCCGGTGCCGCGCGGCGCCGCCGGGCGCGCGGAAGCCCCGCCCGTGGTGTGGCCGGATCACGGCAAGCCGGTGCGCGAGCTGCTCGACGCCATCACGGCCACTCGCGAGCGCAGCCGGCAGTCGATCGACAAGCTGGCCGCCTGCGATCCGCGCACGCTCACATTCACCCATGGCCGCCTGGGGGACCTCGACCTCGCGCAATGGTGGCTGCTCCAGGCCGAGCACGACCGTGACCACCTCGCCCAGATCCGCGGCATCAAGACGGCGCCGGGGTTTCCGCCATCGTGAAGGTGGTGCTGCGCAACCCGCGACGAGAGGTGGAAGTCGCGGGCAACCGGCGCGTCAAGGACGTCCTGCGTGAGCTGGACATCATTCCGGAGACGGTGCTCGTCATCCGCGGTGACGACCTCATCACCACCGACCAGATGGTGCGCGACGACGACGTCATCGAGCTGCGCCCCGTGATGTCGGGGGGCGCCCGATGAAGTGCCGCAAGTGCGGCGACTCCGCCATGATCGAGCTGCGGCGTCACAACACGGCCTTCTGCGCGCCCGACTTCCAGGAGTTCTTCCGCAACCAGGTGCGGGAGGCCATCCGCAAGCACCGCATGTTCACGCGCGAGGAGCGCGTGCTGGTGGCGGTGTCCGGGGGCAAGGACTCGCTGGCGCTGTGGGACGTGCTCATCGACGACGGATACGACACCGCCGGCCTGTACCTCGACCTGGGCATCTTCGACTATTCGGTGGAGTCGAAGGCCAAGTGCGAGGCGTTCGCGGCGCGGCGGGGCGTGCCGCTCATCGTGTCCGCCGTCGCCGACGAGGTGGGCGCCCCCGTGCCCGTCATCAAGCAGGTGACGCGGCGGCCGCCGTGCTCGGGGTGCGGCCTCTCCAAGCGCTACCTGATGAACCGCGTGGCCCTCGATCACGGCTTACCCGTCGTCGCCACGGGGCACAACCTGGACGACGAGGCGGCCACGCTCTTCGGCTCCGTGATGCACTGGCGGATGGAGGCGCTGCCCCGCCAGTCGCCCGCGCTCTCCGCCCGCCACCCCAAGCTCGTGAGGCGAGTCAAGCCGTTGTACCGATTGTCGGAGCAGGAGACGGCCGCATACGCCTTCGTGCGGAAGATCGACTACATCGTGGAGGAGTGTCCGTTCGCCAAAGGCGCCACCTCCATCGCGCACAAAGAGGTGCTGAACCGGATGGAGGCCCAGTCGCCGGGCGCCAAGCACAATTTTCTCTTCGGCTTCCTCGACAAGGCGCGCGTCGCTTTCGAGCAGGTGGAGGACGTTGTTCTCAACGAGTGCGTGCGCTGCGGGCAGGTGACGACGGGGACGGTGTGCGCCTTCTGCAAGCTCAGCGACCAGGTGAAGCGGGCGGCGGCCGGCGCTGGCGACGTGTAATCTCTGCGCGTTCCCCGTCGTGCGCCTGCACGGCGGAGTCATGGGGCGCCGCTGCCTGCGGTGCCTGTCCACGCCCCTGCATCGCGCGGTGGGCGTCATCATCCAGCGCGCGAGCCTCACCCGCGAGGCGGCCGTGTACGAGCTGTCGTCGCGGGGCGCGCTCTGCCGCTACTTGCGGCGCACGTTTCCGCGCCTCACGGTCTCCGAGCTCTTCGACGACGTTCCGCCCGGCGCCTACAAAGACGGCGTGCAGTGCCAGGACGTGCAGCGACTGACGTACGCGTCGGACTCCTTCGACCTCGTGACCAGCACCGAGGTGTTCGAGCACGTCCCCGACGACGCCGCCGCCTTTCGCGAGGTGCGCCGCGTGATGCGCGACCACGGCTGGCTCGTCTTCACGGTGCCCATCGACCCCGCCGCCCCCACCCTCGAGCGTGCGGTGCTGCGCGACGGCGCCGTCGTGCACCTCACGACGCCGGAGTACCACGGCGACCGGCTCCGCGGGCGCGGCAAAGTGCTCGCCTACCGCACGTACGGCCTCGACATTGCCGATCGCCTGCACGCCGCCGGGTTTGACGCCTTCGTCGTGCCCGTGGATGATGCCCCGCACGCCGTCACCTCCACCCGCGTGGTGGTGGGACGGGCGGGCTGATCTACATGGGGGCCT
>CAYQQT010000164.1:0-2417 GCA_964419375.1 uncultured bacterium | reverse complement strand
GGGGGCCTTTCGAGGCCCCCCATTCTGTCAAGCGCGACGGGCGAGCGAGGCCACCAGGCGGCACAGCTCCCACGGATCGATGGGCTTGCGGATGTGCGCCTGGAAGCCCGCCGGCAGCGTGCGGTCGGGCCCGTGCGTCTCGCCGTGCCCGGTGATCGCGATCACGGGCAGGGGCGCCCGGCCCGGCTCCACCGGCTGCTCCAGTGCTTCGCGCACGAACCAGTAGCCGTCACGCTCGGGCATCGAGATGTCGCACACCGCCACGTCGGGCATGATGCGCGTGAGCAGCCGCAGCCCTTCGCTGGCGGACGCCACGTCGGTGACGAGGGCCCCGCAATATCTTAAGACGGTGGAGATCAGCTCGCGCGCGTCCGGGTCGTCGTCCACAATGAGGACGTGGATGCCGACGAGCGCGTCCGTGGGCAGATGATCGTGTCGTCCCATCAGGCCGTAATCGTGATGTTGGTGATCAACCGGCAGAGCTCCCAGGGTTCGAAGGGATGGATCAGATGCCCCTCGAACCCGGCGCCCGGCTCGCTGGTCGTGATGATGATGGCAGGGATGACGCCGCCTTCTTCCGGCTTGCGCGCGCGCACTTCCTTGATGAGCCACTTCGCGTCACGCTGCGAGTGGAAGAGCGCCGTCACGAGAACATCGGGCTTCACGTGGCGCATCACGCCGAGCGCCGCTTCCGCGGAGCCCACCGCAGTGACGAGCGCTCCACAGTGCTCGAGAATGTCCGTGAGCAGCTCGCGAGAGGAACGCTCGTCGTCGATCAGCAACACCCACACCCCTCGCAGCGAATCTACGGAGAAGAACCCGTCGCCGGTCATGCCGATACAAAATGCAATACCCCTGCCAGCGCTCCTCGCGCACGCGCGGATTGACCGGCTCGGGTAGAATGGTCCGGAATTCATTAGATTTGTACCGGATAAGGAGAAAATACTCATGAGAGAAGCGGTCATTGGGGGCGCCGTGCGTACTCCGGTCGGACGCAGAAACGGCAAGCTCGCCGGGGAACGTCCCGACCATCTCGCGGCGCTCGTGCTGGGCGAGCTCGTCCGGCGCGCGCAGATCGATCCGGAAGAGATCCAGGACGTCATCCTCGGCTGTGTCGACCAGGTGGGCGAGCAGGGCCTCAACATCGCGCGCAACGCCGCGCTCATCGCCGGCTTTCCTCTCGACGTGTGCGGCACCACGCTCGACCGCATGTGCGGCTCCGGCCAGCAGGCGGCGAACTTCGCGGCGATGGGCGTCATGTCGGGCCAGTACGACGTCGTCGTCGCGGGCGGCGTGGAGAACATGACGCGTGTCCCGATGGGCTCCAATGCGGTCGGTCCGGGCGACGGGGCGCTGTCGCCGCGGCTGCAGGCGATGTACACCATCGTGCCCCAGGGGCTCTCCGCCGAGCTGATCGCGCAGACGTGGGGCCTCAAGCGCGAGGAGCTCGACGAGGTCGCCGCGCAGAGTCACGAGAAAGCGGGCCGCGCCATCGCGGAGGGACGTTTCCGGCGCGAGATCGTCCCCGTGACGGTGGGCGACGGCTCGGTCTTCGACACCGATGAAGGGGTGAGGGTGCCCGTCAACCGGGAAAAGATGGCGTCGCTGCCGCCGTCCTTCAAGCCCGACGGCGTCATCACGGCCGCGAACTCGTCGCAGATCTCCGACGGCGCCGCCGCCCTCCTCTTCATGTCGGCGGACAAGGCGCGGGAGCTCGGCGTGCGGCCGCGGGCGCGGGTGGTCGCCACCGCGCTCGCCGGCGTCGATCCCACCATCATGCTCACGGGTCCCATTCCCGCCACGCAGCGCGTGCTGAAGAAGGCGGGCATGACGCTGGACCAGATCGACCTCTTCGAGATCAACGAGGCCTTCGCCTCCGTCGTGCTCGCGTGGGAGCGTGAGCTGCACCCGGACATGGAGCGGGTCAACGTCAACGGCGGCGCCATCGCGCTCGGGCACCCGCTCGGCTGCTCGGGCGGCAAGCTCATGACCACGCTGCTGCACGAGCTGGAGCGCACCGACACGCGCTTCGGGCTGCAGACGATGTGCATCGGCTTCGGGCAGGGCATCGCCACCATCATCGAGCGGCTCTGATGGCCGGCTACCGGTGCCCCAAGTGCGGTAAGGTGGCGATGGTGCAGAAGATGTGCTGCGGGCGCCCCATGAAGAAGTCTTGACGTCCGGGCCTGGCTCGGCCCGGTGATGGAGGGACCACGGTGAGGGAAGATCCAGGATCGCCGGCGCTGCTGCCGCGGTTATTGTTCATCGTCTCCACCCGCCGCCCCGACCTCTACGGCAAGCTGGACCTCTACGCCAAGCTGAAGGTCGCCCTCGCGAGCGAGCCGAGCGTGGAGATCCACCTCGACCGGCGCGTGGGGCAGCGCCGGTCCGGCGCGGGCGCGACCGCGGCCGCGCCC
>CAYQQT010000163.1:0-7869 GCA_964419375.1 uncultured bacterium | reverse complement strand
GACCGGCGATGCGCGCTACGCGTGCTTGATGACCAGCTCGTAGCCGTCCGGCACGCGCTGCACCACAGGCGTCCACGCCTCGCGCACGAGCCACTCGTAGCCCGTCGGCGTCGAGAGCACCACGCGCCCCGGGTGGAACGTCGACTTCGGCTCCACGCTGACGGCCAGGAAGGATTCGCCCTCCAGCGAGCGGTCCACCGCGGCCTGGATGTCGGCGCGCACGGCGAGCGCGCGGTCCTGCATGCGGTCGCTCAGCACCCGCCAGCTCAGCACTCCGGCCACCAATCCCACCAGCAGCATCGGCGCGACGATCAGCTCGATCATTGTTCATCGCCTCCTGCCTATTGGGAGGGCCGCGGGTGCCAGAAAGATTCGGGCGTGCCCAGGGAACCGGCCCGTGACTATCAAATCGATAGGATGGAGGCGCCGCCACCGGTCCGACCACCTGCGATCGGTTACACTAGCCGGCATCCAGCCAGGAGGCGTCCTCATGGATGACGAGGCAGCGGTCGCCACCGTCAACGGCGTGGCGCAGGTCTTCGACCTGCATGCGCTCAAGGCGTTCGCGCCCGGCAAGCGGGTGCGCAAGATGCTCTTCAAGTCGGACCAGCTCTGGTCCGAGATCGTCTGCTATGAGCCGGGGCAATCCACCGTCATGCACTCGCACCCGAAGGAAGAGGAAGCCATCTACGTGCTGCAGGGCGTGGCGAACATGAACATCGACGGCCAGGAAATGGTGGTGCCGGCGGGCGCCATCGTGAAGTTCCCCAACAACGTGCCGCACGACGTGCGTAACCTCGGCGGCGAGCGGTGCGTGATCATGTTCCTCAAGGTCAACCCCACAGTCTTGAAGGCCTAGCCATGGGCAACGTGGAGCGCTGCGACAAGACCCTGCCGCTGAACGAGATGATCTTCTACGTGCGCCGCGACGCGCGCCTGCGCGAGCGCTGGCTGACCGACTTCGACGGCCTCGCGCGCGAGTTCGGGCTGAGCGACGCCGAGCGCGAGGCGGTCGTCGCCAAGGATCCCAAGCGGCTTATGGACCTCGGCGTGCACCAGTACCTGGTGCCGCAGATCCTGCGCCTCTTCTTCGGTGCCGCCCAGAACACGAACACCAGCCCCGCCCTCGAGCACTACAAGCTCGCCTATCCGGAGGAAACGGCGCAGGCGATGGCGCTGCAGGCGCGCCTGGAGGGCCGGTAGTCGTGGCGCGCATCGTGGCCGCGATGGCGATGACGCACTCCCCCGGCCTCACGGGCTGGTTCTCGCGCGCCCCCGAGGAGCAGCAGCAGCTCGCCCTCGGCGCCACGAAGGAGATGCGGCGGCGCCTGGAGATCGCGCGCCCCGACGTCGTCGTCATGTTCAGCAACGACCACCTGCTGAACTGGCCTATCAACAACACGCCCGAGTACACGGTGGGCATCGCCGACGAGCACGTGGGGCCGGCGGACTGGTACGACGAGTGGCTCGGCATGGCGACCAAGTACCGGGTGCCGGGGCACAGCGCGCTCGCGCGCTACCTCGTCAACGAGGGCGCGCGCCGCCGCCTCACCTTCGCCTACCTGCGTGAGATGCAGTTCGACGACGGCTTCTCGGTGCCCCTGCACTACCTGACGCCCGAGATGAAGACCCGCTTCGTGCCCGTGTCGATGAACTGCACCGTGCCGCCCATCCCCACCCCCGAGCGGGCGTACGCGGTGGGCGCCACCCTGCGCGACATGCTGAAGGCCTATCCGGGCGAGGAGCGCGTCGCGGTGGTGGGGACGGGCGGGCTGTCGCACGAGCCGGGCGGGCCGAGGTACTTCTGGGTCGACGAGGAATTCGACCGCTGGTTTCTCGATCTCCTCAAGAGCGGCGACCACGCGCGCCTGCTGCGGGAGTGCACGCTCGAGCGCATGGAGGCGGCCGGCTCCGGCGGCACCGCGGAGCTGCTGTCGTGGATCCTCACCCTCGCCTTCACGCACGGCCCCGCCGACGTGCTCGCCTACATGCCCGCCATCGCGTGGCGCTCGGGCACGGGCATGGTGGTGTGGGACGAGCTCGCGTAGTCGTGCCCGATCAGCACACCAGGCACGCGTGGGGCACCGCGCTGCTGCGCATCTGGCTCGGTATCCTCTTCGTCATGCACGGCTACCTTGGCGCAGCAGTGCTCGGGGCTGAGGGGATCGCCGGGTACACCACGCGCATGGGCTTTCCCGCGTCCGCGGGCATCGCCCTCGGGTGGTATCTGATCGGGGCGCACCTCGTGGGCGGCGCCCTGCTCGTCATCGGCCTGTGGACGCGGGCGGCGGCCCTCGTCAACGTGCCCGTGATGGCGGCCGCCGTCTTCCTGCTGCATGTGCCGCAGGGCTTCTTCATGAACGGCATCATCCTCGACGCCGCCGCGGGCCGCGCCATCGCGGGCGGCTACGAGTTCACGCTCACGGTCCTCGTCGCCACGCTCGCCGTGATGCTGCTCGGCCCCGGCGCGTTCTCCGTGGACCACGCGATCGCCCACCGCCGCCGCGACGTCTCGATGGGGATGCCCTGACCATGGCCACCACGCACCGGCTCGATCACAGCGTCGTGCATTACCAGTGGGACAACAGCCTGGCGCCGCGCCTCACCATCGACGCCGGCGACACCGTCGTCTTCGACACGCGCGATGCCGCCGACCGCTACTACTCGCGCGCCTCCACCCACGCCGACGTCCTCGCGCGCGGCCCCTTCCGCGGCCATCCCCTCACCGGGCCCGTGCGCGTGCGCGACGCCGCCCCCGGCGACACGCTGCTCGTGGAGATCGTCGACATGACGCCGGGCGCCGACTTCGGCTGGACCGCCATCCGCCCCGGCCGGGGCCTGCTGCCGGAGTCCGACTTCGCCAAGCCGTTTCTGCAGATCTGGGACGTCTCGGACGGCACGCACGCGCGCATGGGCAACGGCATCGCGGTCCCGCTCGCGCCGTTCCCCGGCGTGATGGGCACAGCCCTCGACGAAGCGGGCGGCCACAGCACGATGCCGCCGCGCAAGAACGGCGGCAACATGGACATCAAGCAGCTCACCGCGGGCACCACGCTCCTGTTGCCCGTGTGGGTGGAGGGCGCGCTCTTCAGCGTGGGCGACGGCCACGGCGCGCAGGGCGACGGCGAAGTATGCGTGACCGCGGTGGAGATGATGGCGCAGGTGACGCTGCGCTTCGGGCTGCAGAAGGGCGGACATTTGCCCGAGCCGCGACTGCGCACGAGCGGGCCCCTCGATCGCGCCGCCAACCGCTCCTCCTTCTACGCCACCACCGCGCACGGCCCCGATCTCTTCGTCTCCGCCCAGCAGGCCGTCCGCTACATGATCGATCACCTCGTGCAGGAGCGGGGCCTCAGCCGCGAGCAGGCGTACATCGTGTGCTCGGTCGCCGTCGATCTCAAGATCAGCGAGATCGTGGACGCGCCCAACTGGATCGTCTCCGCCTTCCTGCCCGAATCCATCTTCGGATAGCCGGGCCATGAACGACGCCGACGCCATCGCTCCCCTGCGCCAGTGGCTGCGAGACTGGCAGGCCTGCGTGCGCACGATGGATTTCGCGGCGGGGCGCCGGCTCTGCACCCCCGACGTCACGGGCTTCGGCACCTACACCGCGATGATGGAGGGCCTCGACCGCCTCGAAGCCGAGCAATGGCGCCACGTGTGGCCGACCATCCGCGAGTTCACGATCGACGCCGAGGCGGCGCGCGGCGCGGTGGCGGGCGATGCGGGCTGGGTGGCGGCGCCGTGGACGTCGCTCGGCGTGCGGGCGGACGGCTCCACGTTTCCGCGGCCGGGCCGCTGCACCGTCGGCTTCGCCCGGCGCCACGGGCGCTGGCTCGCCTGCCACACCCACTTTTCCCTGACCCCCACCCGGGCGTAAGCTTGGCCCCATCACAAGAGGAGGCTCCATGCACATCGGCATCTGTATCTTCGCCACGGAATATGCGATCCGCATCGACGAGCTGGCGCGCGAGGCCGAGCAGCGCGGCTTCGAGTCGCTCTTCGTCCCCGAGCACACCCACATCCCCGCCAGCCGGCGCACGCCCTTCCCCGGCGGCGTCGAGCTGCCGAAGGAGTACTCGCACACCCACGACCCCTTCGTCTCGCTCATGGCGGCGGCGGCGGTCACGAAGAAGCTTCGCATCGGGACCGGCATCTGCCTCATCATCGAGCGCGACACCATCACCACCGCGAAGTCGGTGGCGAGCCTCGACGTCCTCTCCAACGGCCGCTTCGAGTTCGGCATCGGCGCGGGCTGGAACGTGGAGGAGATGGAGAACCACGGCACCGAGTTCAAGACGCGCTTCAAGCGGCTGCGCGAGCAGGTGCTGGCCATGAAACAGATCTGGACCAGGGACGAGGCGGAATACCACGGCGAGTTCGTCAACTTCGACAGGATCTGGGCGTGGCCGAAGCCGGCGCAGAAGCCGAACCCGCCCGTGCTCCTGGGCGGCGAGAGCGGCCACACGCTGCAGCGCGTGGTCGATTTCTGCGAGGGCTGGTTCCCGCGCGGGCGCGCGCCGGAAGTCATCCTGCCCGGCATCAAGGACCTCAAGGCGCGGGCGGACAAGGCGGGGCGCGACTTCAAGACGATCTCCATCTCGATCTTCGGCGCCAAGCCCGATCAGGCGACGCTCGACACCTACGCGGGCGCGGGCGTCACGCGCGCGATCATGCGCCTGCCCTCGGAGGGGCGCGACAAGATCCTGCCCCTGCTCGACCAGTACGCGAAGTTCGTCAAGAAGTGACCGCGGAGACGCCGGCGTGGGCGCTCGAGCTCCTTCGAGACGCCCGCGTCGGCCGTCTCGCCACCGTCGACTCCGTCGGCCAGCCCCTGGTTGTCCCCGTCTGCTACGTCTATGACGGCGAGCGCTGCTACTCCGCCGTGGACGCCAAGCCCAAGCGCACGCGCAACCTCAAGCGGCTGCGCAACCTCGCCGACAATCCCCGCGTGTCGCTCGCGGTCGATCACTACGACGAGGACTGGCGGGCGCTGCGCTACGTGATCGTGCAGGGACGCGGCGACGTGCTCGAGAGCGGCGGCGAGTTCTCCCGCGCCATCGACCTCCTCGGGGCCAAGTACCCGCAGTACCACGAGCTGCGCCTCGACCGGACCGCGGGGGCCGTCGTGCGCGTCACGCCGGAGCGGATCCTTTCCTGGCGCTTTGCCTGAGCGCGCTGCGCTTGAGCGACGGCAGCTTCTCCGCGATCTCCGCGTAGTTCGGCCACGCCTCCATCGACTCCGAGCCGCGGTACATCGCGTGGGCGCGCAGCTCGTCGATGTAGAAGCGGATGTCGCCGTCGGTCTTCAGCTTGGAGCGCTCGAACGTGTTCCAGCTCAGCAGGCTCTCCAGCGGCGCCCGCCACCGGCTCTTCGCCTGCTTGCGGGGCGCGCCGATGGGAATCGTCGCCACGGGCAGGAGCGCGCTCGGGATCTTCAGCAGCTTGCGGAGCTCCGCCGCCGTCTGGTCCTCGCCCCCGCCCGATAGCCACGCCGAGGTGAGCCCGGCCGCGGCGACGGCGAGCTGGACGTTCTGCACGGCAGCGCCGAGGCTGACGAGCCAGATGCGATAGCTGTTCTCCGCGTACTCGCGCTTGAGCTCCGGGGAGACGTCGGTTTGCGGGTACGCCGCCTGGTAGCGGGGGTCGCCGCAGACGACGATGATGGCCATCGTGTTGGCGAGGAACTTCTTGTGGACGTGCGGGAACTTCGGCACGTTCGCGTACAGGCGCTCCGTCTGGCGCACGAAGACCTGCGTCACCTTGGCGATCATGGCGGGGTCATCCACCACCACGAAGTACCACGGCTGCGTGTTGGCGCCCGACGGCGCCCACCGCCCCGCCTCGCAGATGGCGAGCAGGTCGTCGCGGCGCATCCGGCGGCCGGGCTCGAACTCGCCCACGCTGCGCCGCGTACGCGCGAGCCCGAGGAAGGCGTCCACGTCCATCAGTCCACCTTGGATTCGGCGCGGTTGGTCATGCGGTGGCGGACGACATCCATGAGCGCCTCGTAGCGGGCGGCATCGGCCATGACTTCACTCCTCACTTCGGCGGCGCTTCCTCTTGCCAGAGCCCGAGCGCCCGCAGCACAGGCTCGTCGTTGAACTGGAACAGGCACGCGGGCCCGTTCGGGGTGAGGTTGCGGTGCTCGAGCCAGTGCCACGGCGGCGCCACGAAGGTATCGCCCTGCTCCCACGTCAGCGTCTGCTCGCCCACGCGACTCTCGCCGCGTCCTTCGACGACGTGAAAGACGCGGCTCGCGGTGCGGCGGTCCGCGCGCGTGTGCTCACCCGCACGCAGCCACTGCGCCTCCGCGGCCATGGTGGCCAGGGGCGGCGCCCCCGTCGTCGGGTTGACGTACTGCAAGATCACCGGCTGCGCGGCGGGTGCCGTCGCCGCCAGCGCTTCCAGCGCGCGGCGCACGGTGCGCCACGGCCACCGCACTTGCGGATAACCCGTGTCCTCGTAGCGCGACGAGCGCGGCACCAGCCCCGCCGCCGTGAACTCGTCCTGCGAGGAATCGCGCTCGCTCACCGGCGGCTGCGCGGGACGCATGCGCGAGGCCCACGACGCATCGAGGCTGCGCACGAGCGGAATGTCGAGCCCGTCGAGCCACACCATCGGCTCGCGGCCTTCGTGCCCGTGGTCGTGCCAGCGCATGGGCGGGGTGATGATCAGATCACCCGTCTCCATCGCGCACTTGACGCCCTCGACGGTCGTGTACGCGCCGTCGCCCTCCACCACCAGGCGCAGGGCCGCCGGCGTGTGGTGATGGCTGGGCGCCGCCTCCCCGGGCAGGATGATCTGCAGCCCCGCGAAGAGCGTCGAGGTGATCGCGTAGGCGCCGTCGAGGCCGGGATTGCGCAGCACCAGCACGCGGCGCTCCGCCTGATCGATCGGCACCAGCTTGGCGGCGTCGAGAAGGAGCGGGCGCACCTCGCGCCATCGCCAGCGGTGCGGCACCGCGCGCGAGACGCGCTCGTTGGGCAGCAACGCGTGAAGGGCCGTCCACAGGGGGCCGAGGGAGAGCGTCTCCAGCGCGTCGGAGTACGCGTCGGGCAGGCTCGGATCGCGGGTTCTGATCACCGTCATTCGCTTCGCGATAGCGGCCGCCATGATATCACCCTGAGCGCGCCGGGCAGGGTCTCGATGTCCACCGGCGTCACGCCCCACGCGTCGCCGTCCACCTGCACCGGTACCGGCGTCGCGCTGTCGATGCGCATGCGCGCGGCGGTGCCTGCCCGCGCGCCCGCACACGACCCCAGCCGACCCCGCCGCGCCGCCCACGCATAGCGCGCGAGCGCGGAAACGCCGGCGCGCTGGAAGACGACCCAGTCGAGGCGGCCATCGTCGGGGCGGGCGCCCGCCGTCAGGCGCAGGCCGAGCGCGTAGGCGGGAACGTTCGAGACGAGACACCACGCAGCCTCGACCGTGCCCTCATCGACCGACACCGTCATGGCCGGATGGCGGTACGCGAGCAGCGCGCGCGCGAGCGGCTGCACGTAGCTGCGGCGCCCCACCCGCTTGAGCGTGGGACCGTCCGTACGCCACCGCGCCACGCGGTGCACGACGTCGGCATCGAAGCCGGCGCTCAGCATGAGGCTGAAGAGCCGCGTGCGGGTGCGCCCGCCCACCGTGGTGGTGGCGCGGCCGAGGTCGACGGTGCACGTGACGCCGGCGGCCACGCCGCCCGCGAGCGCGATGGGATCGTCGGGAAAGCCGAGCGCGCGCGCGAAGAGGTTCTCGCTGCCGGCGGGAAGCACCGCCAGCGTCGTGCCCGGCGCGAGCTCGTTGATGACGGCGGCCACGGTGCCGTCGCCTCCCACCGCCACCACGGTCGCCCCTGGCGCCGCCGTCGCGAGGGCGGCC
>CAYQQT010000162.1:3623-7883 GCA_964419375.1 uncultured bacterium | reverse complement strand
CTGCGCTACTACGCCTCCGTCTTCGACGTGGTGGAGGTCAACGCCTCGTATTACGGCGGTGCTCCGGCTGCACGGGCGCAACGGGGAGGGCTGGCTCCGGCAGGTGCGCGGGGAGGAGCCGGCGGTGCGGGAGAAATACGACTACCTCTATACGGAGCCCGAGCTGCGCGCGCTTTTGCCGGAGGTGGAGCAATTGGCGCAGGAGAGCGAAGAGGTCTTCATCTCCTTCAACAACAACAACCGGAACTATCCCGTCCGCAACGCCCTCATGATGCGCCGGCTGCTGGGCCAGCTCGCCCCCGCGCATGCCACGGAGGGCCAGGCGCCCCGCGACCTTTTTGCCTGACGCCTTGCTACGCGCGGGGCCCCCCTGAGATAGTGACGGGGATGGCCACCTCCGCCCCGCCCATCCCCCGCATCGAGCTCGCGTACGCGCCCACCCCGCTCCTCAAGCTCGAGCGCCTCTCCGCCGAGCTGGGCGTCGAGCTGTGGATCAAGCGCGACGACCTCACGGGGCTCCTCGAGACGGGCAACAAGATCCGCAAGCTGGAGTTCCTGATCGGCGAGGCGCTCGCGCAGGGGGCGGACACGCTCATCACCTGCGGGACGCTACAGTCCAACTGCTGCCGCACGGTGGCGGCCGTGTGCGCGCGGCTCGGCATGAACGCGGTGCTGGCGCTCAAGGGCGGGCCTCCCGCGGAGTACGACGGCAACCTCCTCCTCGACAGGCTGCTGGGGGCCGAGGTGCGCTACTGCACCGACGAGGACTGGGAGAACATCGACGAGGTGATGCAGGATCTCGCCGCGCGCGTGCGCGCGGCCGGGCACTCCCCCTACATCATCCCCGAGAGCGGCGCCACCGTGGTGGGTGCGCTCGGGTACCTCACGTGCGGCCAGGAGATCGCCGAGCAGGTGCGCCACGGCGCGCCCGCGTTCGACACCATCGTGATCACGGCGTTCACCGGCGGCAGCCAGGCGGGGCTCCTGATGGCCACGCAGCTCGCGGGCCTGCGCGCGGAGATCATCGGCGTGCCCGTGGCGTGGCCGGGTCTTCGTGTGCGCGATTATGTGGCCGACGTCTTCGACCAGGCGCGCCGCCGCTTTGGACTGCCGGTCACGGCGCCCACAGAGATCCGGCTCATCGACGGCTACCAGGGCGCCGGGCGCGCCGAGATCCGCCGCGAGGAGCTCGAGATGGTGCTGAAGCTCGCGCGCATGGAGGGCGTCATCCTGGATCCCGTCTACACGGCGAAGGCCTTCTCTGCGCTCGTGGATCGCCTGCGCCGTGATCCGCGTGAGCTCGGCGCCCGCGTCTGCTTCATCCACACCGGGGGGGTCTTCAGCGTGTTCCCGTTCCGCTCGGCCCTCAGTCGGCTCGCCGACGCACCTCTGGTAGAATCCTAGGCCCATGCCAGAACTGGAGCTCAAGGGCGGGGAAGTGGACGGGCTCGCCCTCCATTACGTCGTCGAGGGACGCGGTCCGGCGGTCATCCTGCTCCATGGCCTCGGCGGCTTCGCCGAGTCCTGGCGCCACAACATCGAAGCCCTCGCCGCCCGCGCCACCGTGTACGCGATCGACCTCCCCGGCTTCGGGCGCTCCGCCAAGCCGCGCACGCTCTACCGGCTCTCGTACTTCGCGCGCGCCGTGCACGGGTTCATGCAGGCGATGGGCATCCCGCAGGCCTCGCTCGTCGGACACTCGCTGGGAGGCGCGGTGGCCGTCACCTACGCGCTCACGCATCCCACGCGCGTGGAGCGCCTCGCCCTGCTCGCCGCCCTCGTCCCCGGCTTCAGCTTCCGCATGAGCTGGGCGTACCGGCTCGCCGCCTGCCGCGGCGCCGGCGAGGCGCTCGCGTTCTGCGGCTGCGCCCCCGTCTACAAGGCCGCCATCGCCCAGTGCTTCCACGCGCCCTCGCGCGCAGAGGTCGATTTCCTCGTCGACTACGATTATGCGCAGCGCACGACCCCCGAGGCGCGCGCGGCGTGGCTGGCCACCATGCGGCACATCCGCACCGACTTCATCGACCACCGCGCTGACTACCGCCGCGCCATCGCCACGCTCGACCTCCCCGTGCTGCTCGTGCACGGCCGCCAGGATCGGGCCGTCCTGCCCGCGCACGGCGCGGAAGCGGCCGAAGGCCTGCCGCGCGCCGCCCTTCGATGGGTGGACGCGTGCGGACACTTCCCTCAGATCGAACACGCCGCCGTCGTGAACGCCTGGCTCACCGACTTCCTCGTCGGCCGCCACGCGCAGCGCTGAGGGGGGGAGATGCCCATGAGCGAGATCACGCCGCAGGAGCTGAAGGCCCGGCTGGATACCAACGACCGCCCGCTGCTGCTGGACGTGCGTGATGACTGGGAGACGAAGCTCTGCCGCCTCGAGAACTCCGTGCACATTCCCACGAACGAGATCAGCGTGCGCACGGAAGAGCTGAATCCGGACGACGAGATCGTCGTCTACTGCCACGCGGGCGTCCGCAGCGCCGCCGTCGCGCAGTACCTGACGCAGATCGGCTTCAAGAACGTCAAGAACCTGCTGGGCGGACTGGACTACTGGGCGCGGAGTATCGATCCCTCGATGCCGCGGTACTGATGGGCGACGCGGGGGTCCGCGTGGAGCGCGCCCACGACGTGGCGTGGGTCACGCTGGACCGTCCGCCCCTCAACTTGCTCGACCCCGCCCTCATCGCCGCGCTCACGGACGCCTTCGGCACCCTCGCGCGGGATCCCGATCTGCGGGCGGCGGTGGTCACGGGGGCAGGGCGCGCCTTCACGGCGGGCATGAACGTCAATGTGTTGCGCGAGCTGGACGCGGCCTCCGGCCGCCGGCTCATCACGGCCTTGCACGACGCCATCGACGCCGTGCACCGCGCGCCCTTTCCCGTCATCGCCGCCGTGAACGGCGCGTGCCTGGGGGCCGGCTTCGAGCTGGCGCTCGCCTGTGACCTGCGCGTGGCCGCCGACACCGCCATCTTCGGCCTGCCCGAGGTGCGCGTGGGCGTGCCCTCGGTGATCCACGCCGCGCTGCTGCCTGCCATGATCGGTCCCGGGCGCGCCGCCGAGATGCTCCTGCTCGGCGGTTCCGTGACGGCGGCGCAGGCTCTTCAGTGGGCGCTCGTGAACCGCACGGTGGCGCCCGAAGGGCTGCAGGGCGCCGTGGAGGCGTGGCTGACCACGCTGCGCGCGTGCGCGCCCACGGCGGTGCGGCTGCAGAAAGAGCTGATCGTGCGCTGGCGCGAGACGGACCTGCCCGCCGCCGTGCGCGCCGGCATCGACGCCTTCGCCCGCGCCTACGCGACGGGCGAGCCGCGGGAAGGCGCCGAAGCCTTTCTCGCCAAGCGAGCGCCGCGCTTCCGGGAGGCGCGGTGAGCATCAAGGCCATCACGATCGACTTCTGGGGCACGCTGCTCTTCGATCCCCCCTCGAGCGACAACCGCTACAAGGGGCGCCGCATGAAGGACTTCGAGAATGTGCTGGCGGGCGCCGGCCTCATGGTGCCGGTGGCGACGCTCGAGCGCGCCTACGACGCCTCCGGCTCGTACCTGGGCCGCCTGTGGCAGGCCAATCGCGACGTGCCCGTGGCCGATCACGTGACCGCCATCCTTCGCCTCGCCGATCCAGAGCTGCCGGGGCGCGTGCCCGCCGACGTCATGGAGGCGCTCATCGACGCCTACGCGCGGCCCATCCTTCTCGTGCCGCCCGCGGTCGACGTGGGAGCGGGGGCAGCGCTGCGCGCGCTGCGCGCCCAGGGCTACGTGCTGGCGGTGGTGTCGAACACGATGCGCACGCCGGGCGCGACCTTGCGCAAGCTGCTCGACCGCTTCGGCCTGCTGGAGTGCTTCTCGCACGCGACCTTCTCGGACGAGGTGCTCATCCGCAAGCCCGATCCGGAGATCTTCGCGCTCACGCTGCGCGCGCTCGGCAGCGACCCCAGCGAGTCGGTGCACGTCGGCGACGACGGCGTCCTCGACGTGGAAGGCGCGCGCGCGGCCGGGATGCGCGCCATCATGGTCACGAGCGCCTCGCTGAAGGCCCTGGGCGCCCGCCGCCCCGACGCGGCCATCGTCAGCCTCGCCGCCCTGCCCGCCGCCATCGCAGAGCTCGGGGGATGAGGGCGGGGGAAATATCGAGGCGCGTCCCGGGTTCCCCGGGACGCGGCCGAGCGTTGGGGGCTTGGGGGCCCGGTCGAGGCCCCCATGTAAATCGATCGGGCTTGGGGGGCCCTTCGAGGCCCCCATGTAAATCGATCGGGCTTGGGGG
>CAYQQT010000162.1:0-3523 GCA_964419375.1 uncultured bacterium | reverse complement strand
TCGAGGCCCCCATGTAAATCGATCGGGCTTGGGGGGCCCTTCGAGGCCCCCATCCAACCAGCCGCCGCCGGCCTTGCGCGCTGCTCCAACCCTCCCTTAAGATAGCGCCCACGTGGATATCGCCGAGCTTCGCGCCAAGATCCGTGACATCAAGGACTTCCCCACCGAAGGCATCCTCTTCAAGGACATCACGACGCTCCTCAAGGACGGGCCGGCCTTCCGCGCCGTGGTCGACATGCTCGCCGAGAAGTACCGCACGGAGCAGATCGACGTGGTGGTGGGCATCGAGTCGCGCGGCTTCATCTTCGGCGGCCCCGTCGCCCATCAGCTCGGCGCCGGCTTCGTGCCCGTCCGCAAGCTCGGCAAGCTCCCCGGCAAGACGATCGAGGTGGAGTACGAGCTGGAGTACGGGCGCGACGCGCTCGCCATCCATGAGGACGCCATCAAGCCGGGCCAGCGCGTGCTCGCCGTCGACGACCTCCTCGCCACCGGCGGCACCATGGCCGCCACGCTCCGTCTCGTGGAGCAGCTCGGCGGCAAGGTGGTGGGCGTGGCCTTCATGATGGAGCTCGCCTTCCTGCACGGCCGCGACAAGCTCAAGACCTATCCGCTCCACTCGCTGATCGTCTACTCATGAGCCCCACCAGGCCGCTCGCCGGCCGTGATGTCGTCATCGTGCGCGGGGCCCGCACGCCCTTCGGCAGCTTCGGCGGCTCGCTGAAGGACGTCTCCGCCGTCGATCTGGGCGTGGTCGCCGCGCGCGGTGCCCTCGAGCGCTCGACGGTGCCGCCGGAAGCCGTCGATCACGTCATCTTCGGCAACGTCATCCAGCAGTCGGGCGGCGACGCCTACCTGGCGCGCCACATCGCGCTGAAGGCGGGCTGCCCCGTCGATACCCCGGCGCTCACCGTGGGCCGCGCGTGCGGCTCGGGCCTGCAGGCGATCATCTCCGCCGCCCAGCACATCGTCGCCGACGACGGCGACATCATTCTCGCGGGCGGCACCGAGAGCATGTCCGGGCAGCCGCACATCATCCGTGGCGCGCGGTGGGGGCTGAAGTTCCGCGCGGGCGAGCTCGAGGACAACCTGTGGCTGGCGCTCACCGACAGCTACTGCGACATGCCGATGGCCGCCACCGCCGAGAAGGTCGCGCGCCGCTTCGACATCAACCGCAAGGAGCAGGACCACTTCGCCTACCGCAGCCACATCATGGCGGCGGCCGCGCAGCGGGCGGGCCTCTTCGCCGAGGAGATCGTGCCCGTGACCGTGACCACACGCGGCAAGACGGTGGCGATCACCCTCGACGAACACATCAAGGGCGACACCAGCGTGGAGCGGCTGCACCTGCTGCCGCCCGCCTTCTCCGAGGACGGCAGCGTGACCGCCGGCAACGCGAGCGGCATCAGCGACGGCGCCGCCGCCGTGGTCGTCACCACCGCGGAGCGGGCGCAGAAGCTCGGCGTGGCGCCCCTGGGGCGGGTCGTGTCGTGGGCGACGACGGGCGTCGATCCCACCCTGATGGGCCTCGGCCCCGTGCCCGCCTCGCGCCGCGCGCTGGAGCGCGCGGGGCTCACCATCGAGGACATGGATCTCGTCGAGATCAACGAAGCGTTCGCGGCACAGTACCTGGCGGTCGAGCGTGAGCTCGGGCTGCTCCGCGACAAGACGAACGTCAACGGCGGCGCCATCGCGCTCGGCCATCCGGTCGGCGCGTCGGGCGGGCGCCTGGCGATCACGCTCCTGCACGAGCTCCGGCGGCGGCGCGCGCGCTATGGATTGGCCGCGCTCTGTATCGGCGGCGGGCAGGGGATCGCGATGATCATGGAGGCTTTGCATGGGTAACGTCCGACGCACGACCGTATTCCTCGCCGCCGCGCTTGCGCTCGCGGTGCCCGCCGGCGCCGACGAGATGAAGGCGCCCATCAGCGCCTCGATGCTCCTGAACATGACGGCGCCGCGCATGGAGGGGCGTGACGACGCCTTCAACAAGTCGCTGCGCGAGGAGGGCCCCGCCCCCCGCCCGCGCGACGGCGAGGTGCAGGCCGACGGCAGCGTCCGCTACGGCAACGTGACCGTGAGCGTCCGCAACCCGTGCCCGCCGAGCTCCGGTCACTACGAGCCGCCCTCGCTGCCCGGCCGGCGCGCCCGCAACTGAGCGCCCGCGCTCCGGGCAGGCACTGATGGCGATCAAGAACGTCGGGGTCATCGGCTGCGGTCTCATGGGCTCCGGCATCGTGCAGGTGTCCGCGCAGGCGGGCTTTCAGGTGCTGTTCGTCGAGGCCAACAACGATCTCGTCAAGCGGGGCCTCGACCGCCTGCGGCAGACGCTGGACGGCCTCGTCGCCAAGGGCAAGCTCGACGCCAAGGCCAAGGACGACACGCTCGGCCGCATCGCGGGCACGCCCCGCCTCGAAGACCTCAAGGCCTGCGATCTCGTCGTGGAGGCGATGACCGAGAACCAGGCGCTCAAGAACGAGACCTTCGCCAAGCTCGACCGCATCTGCGCGCCGCACGCGCTGCTGGCGTCCAACACGTCCTCCTGTAACGTCACCGCGCTCGCGGCCGCCACCACGCGGCCCCGCCAGGTGCTGGGCCTGCACTTCTTCAACCCGGTGCCGCTCATGAAGCTGGTGGAGGTCGTGAGCACCATCCTCGTCGATCCCGCCGTCATCACGACCGCCACCGAGTGGGTGCGCGCGGTGGGCAAGGTGCCCGTGCAGACGAAGGACTCCACCGCCTTCATCGTCAACCGGCTCCTCGTGCCCTACCTGCTCGACGCCATCCGCGCCTACGAAGGCGGCCTCGCCACGCTGGAAGACATCGACCAGGCGATGAAGCTCGGCTGCGGGTACCCGATGGGCCCCTTCACCCTCCTCGACCTCGTGGGCCTCGACACCACCATGTTCGTGGCGGAGGTGATGTTCGAGGAGTTCCGCGAGGCGCGCTACGCGCCCCCGCCGCTGCTCAAGCGGATGGTGATGGCCGGACATCTGGGACGCAAGAGTGGCAAGGGGTTCTATACGTATAACGGCTAGATGATGCTGAAGCTCAGGGCTCGGCGCCACCCGGGTCTGACGGCCGCCGCCCCCGCCACCCCCAGCGCCACGAGCGGAATGCCGATCCAGAAGCGCTGGCGCTCGCGCGCCCGCGCCCGCAGCGTGCGCAGCACCATCGCGTCGCCGGCGACGATCTCGGCCCGGCTCGCCAGGAACTGTCGCAGCCGCTCCCGCCGCTCGACGTCCATCGCCTGCGCGCCCCACTGCACGTCCTGTTGCAGCCTCCGGAGCTGCCGCACCTCCACGCGGGCCCTGCGCACCGCCGCCGCGCTCTCGGCATGGACGGTGCGCTCAGCGTCGGTCAGGAAGGCGCGCTCCACTCCCGGCACCGCGTCCTCCAGCCAGTTCAGCCAGTGGTGGTCCATCGACGGCACCACCGCGAGCAGCGCGCCCGCGGTGGCGGTGGCGACGCACACGACCATGAGGAGCGGGCGGAGCGCTCCCACGCCGCTCGCGCGCGCGCGCCG
>CAYQQT010000161.1:6032-7901 GCA_964419375.1 uncultured bacterium | reverse complement strand
CTAGTCCGAACGCAGATCGGCAGGGTGACTGAACGCGCGAAGTCTCGCTCAGAGTCAGACCGAAGCCGGGTCGCAAGCACGTAGCTGCGTGTCGATGCCGCTCACAGGCGCCCAGCCGCCGCTAATTGAGCGTAGGCGGGCACGCGATCGCGGAAACCGGCCCCCGAGCAGGCGTCACGTCGCGCGGGTCGCGGCCGATGAGCGGCAGCGCCGGCTCAGCGCGGATGGCGGTGATCTTCACGAGCCGGGCTCACGGCTCGGTGCTGCGGCGGCGGATGTCTTCCAGCAGCGAGGGGGGCGTGCGCAGGAACGACTCCACCACGGCGGGGTCGAAGTGGGTGCCGGCGCAGCGCTTGATCTCGGCGAGGGCGGCATCGAAGGAGATGGCTTTCGAGTACGGGCGATCGAAGGTCATGGCGTCGAAGGCGTCCACCACCGCGAAGATGCGCGCGCCGAGCGGGATCTGGTCGGCCTTGAGGCCGCGCGGGTAGCCGGAGCCCTCCCACTTCTCGTGGTGGCAGTACACGATGGGCACCGCGCCGCGCAGGAACGGGATCTTCTCGATGAGGCGCTTGCCGATCTCCGGGTGCGTGCGCATCACCTTCCACTCGTCGGGCGTGAGCGGCCCCGGCTTGAGGAGGATGGAGTCGGGAATGCCGATCTTGCCGATGTCGTGCAGGAGCACGCCGTGGCCGAGATCGCGCATGTCGTCCTTCGGCACGCCGTGCTCGCGTCCGGTGGCGAGCGCATAGCCGTGCACCCGTCGCGAGTGCGACTCCGTGCCCACGTCGCGCGTGTCGAGGGCGGAGCCGAGCGCCTCCAGCGTGGACTGGTACGTGTCCGTGAGCTCGTTGTAGGCGGCGGCGAGGTGATGGGTGGCTTGCTCCACGCGCGCCTCCAGCATCGCCTGGTACTCGCGCCGCTCGATGAGGAGCTGGCGGCGCTCGAGGGCGCGGTCGGCGGCGATGAGCAGCTCGTCCACGTTCACCGGCTTCATGATGAAGTCGTAGGCGCCCAGCTTGAGGCTGTCGATGGCCACCTTCACGTCGGCGGCACCGGTGAGGACGATGACGGCGGCGTCGCCGTCGGTCTCCCGCACGCCGCGCAGCAGCTCGATGCCCGACATGATGGGCATCTTGAGATCCGTGACGGTGAGGGGCGGCTTCTCGGCGCGGAACGTCGCCAGCCCCTCGCGGCCGTCGGCGGCGAGCAGGCAGTGGTACCCCGCGGAGAGGAAAATCTGGTGAAGGACCTCGCGCACCTGTCGATCGTCGTCGACGATGAGGACGTCGCGTCGCTCCACTCAGAGCACCTTCTCGGCGGACCCCGTGGCCGCCACCTGGTTCTTGCCGCCGCGCTTGGCGGCATAGAGGGCGTCGTCGGCGGCGCGGAAGAGGTCCTCCGCGGTGGCCGCTTCGTCGTCGGGCAGGCTGGCCACGCCGAAGGACGCGGTGATGACCTTGCCGTGGGAGAAGGGGTACTTGGCGACGACCTCGCGGATGCGGTCGGCGTAGAGGCGCGCCCCCGCCTTGGACGTCTCCACGAGGAGCACGGCGAACTCGTCGCCGCCGTAGCGGGAGACGACGTTGATGCCGCGCGAGTGCTTCATGAGGATCTGGGAAATGTCGCGCAGGGTGTCGTCACCCGCCGCGTGGCCGAAGTCGTCGTTGACCGCCTTGAAGCCGTCGAGGTCGAGCAGCACCACGGAGACGGGATGGTTGAAGCGCCGGTACCGTGACAGCTCCTCCTCCAGCCGTAGCGAGAAGAAGCGCCGGTTGTAGAGGCTCGTCACCTCGTCCTTGAACGAGGTTTCCTTCAGGCGCGCGTTGGTGGACTCCAGCTCCTTGTAGGCGGCGTCGAGGCGGCTCG
>CAYQQT010000161.1:0-5932 GCA_964419375.1 uncultured bacterium | reverse complement strand
GGTGCGCCCGATGTCCCAGATGATGTAGCCGCCCACGATCATGCCGACCACGGTGAAGGCGACGAGGAAGCGCAGGCCGCCCCGCATGAGGGTATCCTCGGCGCCCAGGGAGGGGATGGCCACCACGAAGACCGCCCAGGCCAGGAGCAGGATGGAGATGACGGAGCACAGCGTGAGGGCCACGAGGACACGGGTCATGATGCGTTGCCCCGAGAATGCAACGTCTGGCGTGGCTTCGCCCGGCATACAGGCCATTATTCTTGTTGCCGCCACGACCTGTCAATGTCAGAATTTTCAAACGGTTATGGGCCTTGTCGCCGATCGCTCCCTCGACTGTGTGGGTCTCTTCTGCCCCATCCCTGTCCTGAAGACCCGGGAGGTCATGAAAGACATGCGCTTGGGCGAGGTGCTCGAGATGCTGTCCGACGACCCGGGCTCCGAAGCGGACCTCAAGGCATGGTCGGCGCGCACCGGCAACGAGCTGCTCCAAATCGACAGAGATGGCGCGGTCTTCCGCTTCGTCGTCCGAAAGACCCGGTAGGAGCCCGGCGGCGGCCGCGATCAGCCGCGTCTATCTGGACTACGCCGGCTTCTCGCCGGTCGATCCTCGCGTGGTCGCCCTCATGCGTCCCTTCATGGAAGGAGGAGTCGGCAACCCCGCCGCCCTCCACTCGCTGGGCCTCGAGGCGCGCGCTTCGCTCGACGGCGCCCGCGCCAAGGTGGCGCGTCTCTTCGGCGGCGCCGGCTCCGGCGTCATCTTCACCGCGACCGCCACCGAAGCCAACAACCTCGTCGTGCACGGCGTCGCCCAGCGCGCGAGCGGCCGCCACGTGGTCACCTCCGCCATCGAGCACGTGTCGGTGATCAACGCCTGTCGCGATCTGGAGAAGCGGGGCTACACCGTCACCTACCTGGGGGTCGACGGCGAAGGACGCGTCGATCCCGATGAGGTGGGGCGTGCCCTGCGGCCGGACACGGCGCTCGTGTCCGTGATGGCCGCCAACGGCGAGATCGGGACGCTGCAACCCGTGCGCGAGATCGGCCGCCTCACGCGCGCGCGTCATGTGCCCTTCCACGTGGACGCGGTGGGCGCGGCCGGGCGCGTGCCGCTCAACGTGGAGGAGTGCTGCATCGACCTTCTCACGCTCTCCTCGAACGACCTCTACGGCGCGCCGGGCGCAGGGGCGGTGTGGATGCGTGCCGACGTCAAGCTGGCCGCGCTCATCCTCGGCGGCGGACAGGAGGGCGGCTACCGCTCGGGCACGGAGAATCTGCCCGCCATCGTGGGCATGGGCGTGGCGGTCGACCTCGCGCGCAACGAACGCGCCATGGAGGTCCCGCGCCTCACGGCGCTGCGTGACCGCCTGCTGGACGGTCTTCTCGAACGGTTGCCGGAGGCGCGTCTCACCGGCGCGCGCGGCGCCCATCGGCTGCCCCATCACGCGAGCATCGTGGTGCCCGGCATCAAGGCCGACGCCGCGCTCATGGAGCTGGACCTGCGCGGCGTGGCCGCCTCCTCGGGCTCGGCGTGCAACCAGACGACGGGCGAGCCCTCGCACGTGCTGCGCGCCATCGGCTGCTCGCGCGCCGAGTCGGAAGGCTCGCTGTGCTTCACGCTCGGCCGGTGGACGACGGCGGCCGAGGTCGACTTCGTCCTCGACGTCGTCCCCGGCGTCGTGAGCCGGCTGCGCCGCCTCACGCCCTGAGCGTGCGTCTCTACCTGTTCGACATCGACGGCACCCTCGTGTCGGCGCGCGGCGCGGGGCGGATCGCGCTCACGAGCGCGCTCGTCAAGACCTTCGGCACCGCGGGCGCGGTCGACACCTACGACTTCCGCGGCAAGACGGACCCGCGCATCGTGCTCGACCTCATGCAGGCGGCGGGCGTGCCCGAGCGCGATATCCGGGTCTGCCTCGACACCTGCTTCGACGCCTACGTGCGCGAGCTGGACACGCTGGTGGGTGACGGCGAGCGCGTGCAGGTGATGCCGGGCATCGCGGAGGTCGTGCGCGCGCTTGCGGCGCGTGACGACGCGCTGGTGGGACTGCTCACGGGCAACATCGAGCCGGGGGCACGCGTGAAGCTGCGCTCCACCGGCCTCTGGCCGCTCTTCTGCGTGGGCGCCTTCGGATCGGACGACATCGACCGGCGCCGGCTGCCCGCGGTTGCGTGCGAGCGGGCGCGCGCGCTCCTGGGCCGGGACATCCCGTTCGAACGCGTCGTGATCATCGGCGACACGCCCCTCGACGTGGACTGCGCGCGCGCCTGCGGCGCGGTGGCGGTGGCCGTCGCCACCGGCCACCATCGTCCAGATGAACTCTCCGAGTGTGCGCCCGACCTGCTCTTCACCGATTTCTCCGACGTCAGCGGCGCCCTCGCCGCGCTCACCGCCGGCCGATGAGCGCGGCGGGAGTGATCGAGGAGCGGCACGGGTTCCCCGGGACGCTCCGAGCGCTGGGGGGTGTGGGGGGCCATGTCGGGGCCCCCCACGTAGACAGATGACGGTGGCGCTCGTCGTGGTGTGGCTGCACCTGCTCGGCGTGGTGGTCTGGATCGGCGGCGTGATGTACCAGGCGCACGTCCTCATGCCCGCCGCCCGCGCGGGCGCGGTCACCGCCTTTGCGGACGCCGCGCGCCGCGCGCGCCCCGCCACGTGGACCGCCGTCTCCGTGGTCGCCCTCACCGGCTTCTACAACATCACCCAGCTCGGCCCGCTCGAGAAGGTCATGAACAGCGGCGCCGGCCTGCTCCTCGTCGCCAAGTTCGCGCTCGTCATCATCGCCGTCGCCGTCGCCGCCCAACGCGACTTCGCGGGAGTGCCGATCCTGCGCGGCGCACTGCAAGGCGGCGGCGACGCTGCTGCCGCGCTGAAGGCAATCGCAAGAATGGACAGAACCGTGCTGCTGATCGCCGTCATCGTGATGTACTTGGGGCTGGCGATCTCGCGCGCGGGCTGACGGGCGCGCGACTAACGGCGCGCGACTATCGGGTAATTAGAGCGGTTGGGTGGGCGTAACCGTTGGAGCATGGGGGGCCTCTGACGGGCCCCCCATGTCCCCCCGGCGGCGGACTATCGGGGCGCGCGACTCCGGTTCGGCTACGCGAGGGCGCGTACGCCCAAACCCGAGGCGATCGCGTTGACTTGGTCGACCAGCGCCGGGGCGAGCGGAATGCCGTTGGCCAGGCGTTCTTTCTCGCATTCGGCTTCGGGCTCGCCGGCCACGTAGACGCGCTTTTGGCCGTCGGCGAGGGGGGTGCTCTTGAGGGAATCGAAGAAGTCGTCCATGTCGCGCTTGAACTCGGCGATGGGGCGGAAGCGCGCGGGATCGATGGCGGCGAAGCAGTGGCCGAGGTTGTGGAGCTTGCGCTGCTGTAGATCAGTGCGCCAGAAAAGATCGCCGTAGAGGCCGCCGCCGAGGACGCCGGAGAGGATGTCCACCATCACGCCGAGGCCGTAGCCCTTGTGGCTGCCGAGATCGCGGGTGCCGCCGAGCGGCGTGAGCAGGCGGTGCTTGAGGGCCACGAAGGGATCGGTGGTGGGCTCGCCGCTGTCGTCGAGGGCCCAGCCCGCCGGGATCGGCTTCTTCCAGCGCGAGGCCACCGACAGCTTGCCGATGGCCACGGTGGTGGTCGCCATGTCCAGCACGAAGGGGGCGTGGCGGCCGGCGGGCGCCGCGAAGGAGATGGGGTTGGTGCTCAGCTTCGGCGCGCGGCCGAAGGTGGGCACCATCGCCACGTACGCGGAGTTCGTCGTCGACAGCCCGATCATGTCGTGCTCGAGCGCCATCATCGAGTAGTTGGCGGCGGCGCCGTAATGGTTCGAGTTGCGCACGGCCACGATGCCGATGCCGTACGTCTTCGCCTTGTCGATGGCGCGCCGGGTGGCGAGCGTGGACACGTAGTGGCCGAGGCCCTTGTTGCCGTCCATGAGCCCGGTCGCCATGTCGTCGCGCACCACGGTGGGCTCGGCGTCCATCGCGATGTAGCCGCCCTCCCACCACTGGTGATAGCGCGGCAGCATACCGATCCCGTGCGAGTCCACGCCGCGCAGGTCCGTGCGCACCATGAGCTCGGCGGTGGTGCGCGCGGTGGCGCGCGGCATCTTCATGGCGACGAGGGCTTCCACGATGAACTCGGTGAGACGGGGCGCGGTGACGACGACGGCAGGCTCGGCCATGGGGTAGCCCTCTCCTTGTTGTAGCCCGGTGATCTTGGTTAGAGCCCGGTGATCTTGATCCCGGAGTTCTTGAGCTTGTAGCGGCGGTTGATGGTGGCGAGGACGGCGGTGATCCCTTCCAGGCACGCCGCGTTCGACAGCGAGCCGACGTCGACGAGCCGCACGCCCATCGAGGCCGCCAGCACGGCGACCGTCTCCTTGGCGAGAGCATCCGCGCCGCACACGAGCAGGTCGCACTCGATGGGGTGCTCGCCGTCGGCCAGCTCGTGCGCCGCGATGTGATGGAAGCCCGCCACCACGCGCGCCTCCGGCAGCAGGGCCTGCGCTTCCTCGGCGGACGAGCCCGCCGCGGGCGGCGTGAAGAGGCGGCCGCCGCCGAAGGTGAGCGAGACCACCGTGCTCACCACGACCTTGCCACGGCATCCCGGCGCGCACTCGGGCAGCGTATTCGCGAGTCCGGCGGCGGGCAGGGCGAGCACGACCACCTCGCCGAGCTCGGCCGCTTCCACGTTCGAGTGACCGATGATGGGAATCTTCCCCGTGCGCTCGCGCAGCTCGGCGGCCTTCGTCTTCGCCCGCTCCGCGTCGCGCGAGCCGATGATGATCGAGTGGCCGCCGAGCGCCCACCGCGTCGCGAGTCCGGCGCCTTCCTTGCCCGTTCCTCCGAGAATCGCGATCTTCATGTCATCTCCTGGGGGGGGCCGAGCTGTCCCAGAACATCAGCGGCGGTGACGCCGCTCGTCAAGCAGAGCCTCCACCACCGACTTGCCGACCGGCGGGCCGGTGGGTCCTTTCAGCATCGAGGCACGGATGCGCGCCTTGCCGAGGTGCAGCAGGCCTGCGCGGGCGAGCCGTTGCCGCCGCGAGTCGCGGCCGCCCCCTGTGGAAAGGGGGCGCCTTCAGCTCCGCGATGCCCGTCGTTGTCATATGACCTCATGGTTCTGATGGGTATGTCCTGTCAACCCTGTTGCTCATGGCGTCGTCAGCGGAAGAGGTCGCGGGCGGGATCGCGCAGAAGCGGTTTGGAGCCGTCCTCCGCAGGCGCCAGCACGAGGCCGCGCACGATGGCGGCGGGGATGCGGTCGAGCTTGCCCATCACCGGCTCCGCGGCGGAGGCCAGCTCGTCGGCGAGCGCGAGGATGGTGGCCTGCAGGGGCCGGCCCGCGGGATCGCGCTCGCCGAGATAGCTCTTGAGGGGCGCGACGCCCGCCACGCCGATGGCGATGTTGACGAGCCCTTCCCGCCACGGGCGGCCGAAGGTGTCGGCGACGATCACGCCCACGTCACCGCCGGCGGCGCCGCGGAAGCTATCGCGCAGCGCGCGCGCGGAGCGGTCAGGATCCTCGGGCAGCAGGGCCACCATGTCGGCGTCGACGTTGGACTGGTCTACGCCCGCGTTGGCACACACCCATCCATGGTGCGTCTCGGTGACGAGGATGCCGCGGTCCATGCGCACGACGCGGCGGGACTCACGGAGGATGACCTCCACCAGGCGAGGGTCGCGGCCGAGGCCCGCCGCCATCGACACCGCCACCGCGGACGGGATCACCGCCGAGAGGCGCAGGAGGCGGCCCTCCGATTTGGAGACGACCTTCTGGCTGATGACGAGCAGATCGCCCGCGCGCAGCGGCGTGCCCTGTCGCGCCGCCGCCTCCACCACGATGCGCGCGACGTCGTCGCCCGGGCGGACCTCGCCGATGCCTTCCACGCCGATGACTTCGTAGCGCGGCGGCACGGTCAGCGCACCGCCGCGCC
>CAYQQT010000160.1:0-7901 GCA_964419375.1 uncultured bacterium | reverse complement strand
CCGGCCCAGGTCTGACCGACCGCCAACCGGCGGGCCTTGGTCGCCGTCTGTTCAAAGGGGCGTCAGCGAGCGCCCGCGCGTCTCTCCGGACTGCGCCCTTGTATGTTGCCTACGCTCGACGGAGCACATCAAGGGCGCCAGTATCCGACCACCCAACAGCAAGGCACTCGTGAAAGGAGCCACGCCATGAAGTCGAAGAAGGGCAGCGGCAAGGGCAAGCCGTCCGCCAAACGCTCGGCGAATGATCTCTCGCCACGCAAGACGAAGGACGTCAAGGGTGGATCATCCGCTACGCACGAGATGAAGAAGGCCCTCATCGGGAATCTCCCGCGCTGAGGAACTTCAGGGGGCTGAATCGCTTGCGCTGATTTGCGCTGAACGACCCCGGTAGCGGGCGCGCTCTCAGTCCCTCATCGCGCCGAGACCGACTGTATGTAGGGCCAAGGATGAACCGGAGCGCGCCCCGCGCACCATGGGCGCACCGATAAGGCCCTTTATGTTGCCTACGCTCTACCTGGCCGACCGTGAGCGCCTCGCGCGCCTCGGCCACCCGATCACCCGGTGATACGTACGATTCGCTCGACCAAGGGCCGATTCTGACCGGGTGCTGGACCTGTGCAAGTACCGGTCGAGCGGGCCGTGTGCGGCGCAGGTCGAGCGCAGCGGTCCCGGGGCGGTTCGGCTCCGGAAGCCACCGGAGGTCGGGCCGCTTTCGCCAGCCGAGCTGACGATCCTGGAGGACGTCGCCAAGCAGTTCCACGATCGCGACCAGTGGGATCTCAGCACGCTGATGCACGGCTTCCCCGAGTGGAAGGATGCGCGCGGCGCGCGCGTGGAGATCCCGCCCGACGACATCCTGGCCGCCGTCGGCAAGACGCCCGAGCAGATTCGCGAGATCCTCGACGAAGCCGCCGAGGAAGCGCAGGTGGTCGCAACCTTCGGCGCGTGAAGCCGGATAGTGTCTCAGTTTGATCTGGGTAGTTGCGGAGCGGGTCAAGGCGCGATCGTCACCCGGCGTCGCGCAGTGCGCGCGGTGTGCGCGACCCGGCAGGGCGGCCGCCGCCACGCTCATCGTCACGGACCTTGACAAGGACGCACGGCCTGGCCTCTGATCGTGTGATGGCGGCGAGAAGGACGGGCGACAAGCAGGCAGGCGGGGCGATACGCGGCAAGACGAGCGCGGAGACTGCCGCGGAGCAGCGACGGGCGGAGCGGGTGCACTGGCCGATCGTCCGCTTCCGGCTGGGCGAGGAACCCTCCGACGATCTCTCCGCCGTGTGCACGCCGGTGGAGTGTGTCGCGATGATGTGGACACTCGCGGAGTCCGCATGGAAAGTGGCCGGGCTGCCGATGCCGACCTACGACCGCCAGCACGTCCCCGGACGTTTCTTCCGCCCAGGCACACCACGTCCCGACCCCGATGACGCTTGAGGGGCTCAACGAGGATTTTCGCGACCTTCTGCTCCTGCTTGCTGACGCGGGTGCCGAGTTCCTGATCGTCGGAGCCTACGCCCTCGCTTTTCACGGGGCTCCCCGCGCCAGCGGTGACATCGATCTCTTCGTGCGCCCGTCGTCGATCAATGCTCAGCGCGTATTCGACGTCCTGGTTCGCTTCGGCGCGCCGCTCCAGTCGGCGGGCGTGGCAGCCGCTGATTTCGCCCAGCCGGGGGCCGTGTACCAGATTGGGCTGCCACCGCGGCGCATCGATCTTCTGACGGAGATCTCAGGTGTGACCTTCGACGAGGCGTGGGCGTCACGGATCACCGCCGAGCTCGAAGGGCGGCCCGTCTCCTTCCTCGGTCGTGAGGCACTGGTCAAGAACAAGGAAGCGGCGGGCCGAGCCAAAGACCTGGCGGATCTCGCCCGGCTCCGCAAGGCTCGCCCGCGTGGATGAGCACACCGGGCTGGTCAGGCATCAGCGGCGATCCTGCCACAGACGCCGGTGCCGGTGAAGATGCACAATCGCTACGACCGTTGCCACGTCGCCGTCCAGCGTGAAGAAGACACCGAACGGAAAGCGCGGCGCGATCGCACGACGGATGTCCCGCAGGACGACAGGAAACTGAAGGGCGAACGTTCGATGCGTTGAAAGGTGGCACGAATCGCTTGAAGAAACTCGCCGCCGAGGCCGGGCCGCTCGCCATCGTACTATACCGCGGCCGCAAGAGACTCGGACTCGGCCTCCGGGCGGACCCGGAGCTGAGACATCTACCGGGGGTCGTCGCAACTGATTTTGCAGACGCTCGATCACCTCGGCCCACGGCCGCGCATCGTCGGGGGCGGCCCGATGCGCCGCGAGACGCTCCTCCAGCAACCGGCGCTGCCAGTCGGCGAGCGGGACCTGGTCGACGCTTGCCGCGATCCGGTCCCACAGCGACTGGACGTAATCGATCTGCTAATCGATCGGCAACTCGTCCAACCCCGGAGGGACCGGCACCGCACTGCTCATCGGCTGGAAGTATACGCCAGGACGGCCGCGTTGCCTGTTTACAGGCGGTCGGGTTGCTACCATGAGGCCCTGGCACCGGAGACGCGCCCCGACCCCCGTCCGGTTTCCGTTCAAGGAACGCAAGGCGGCGGCCGCCGGCGCTCTCCTGCTGGGCCGTGAGGGCGGAACCATGGACTACACACGGCTGGTGAAGCTGCTGTACCTGGCCGACCGCGAAAGCCTGGCGCGCCTCGGCCGCCCGATCACCGGTGATACGTACTATTCGCTCGACCAAGGGCCGATCCTGAGCCGGGTGCTGGACCTGTGCAAGGACCGGTCGAGCGCGTGGGCGGCGCAGATCGAGCGCATCGGGCTCTGGGCGGTCCGGCTGCCAAAGCCGCCGGGGGTGGACCCGCTCTCGCCAGCCGAGGTGGCGATCCTGGAGGACGTCGCCAGGAGTTCCACGATCGCGACCAGCGGGATCTCAGCACGCCGATGCACGGCTTCTCCGAGTGGAAGGATCCGAGGGGCTCGCGCGTGGAGATCCCGGCCGAGGACATCCTGGCCGTCGTCGGCAAGACGCCCGAGCAGATTCGCGAGATCCTCGACGAAGCCGCCGAGGAAGCGCAGGTTGACGCAGCCTTCGGCGCGTGAAACCGGGCGACACCTTCCGCTTCGCCGACCCGCGTCTCGAGCGCCCTCGAGCCCCGGCTGATCTAGAGCGGCCGCTTCAGCAGATGGCCCAGCTCGCCCACCACGCCGCGGCGGAAGACGAGCACGCAGACCACGAAGATGGCGCCCTGCACCACGAGCACCCAGGAGCCGAGCTGGGCGAGGTAGTTCTCGAGCCCGATCACGATGAAGGCGCCCACCACGGGCCCGAACACGGTGCCGAGGCCGCCCAGCAGCGTCATGAGCACCACCTCGCCCGACATCGACCAGTGCACGTCGGTGAGGGAGGCGAGCTGGAAGACGATGGCCTTGGTGCCGCCCGCGAGGCCCGACAGCGCAGCGGAGAGGACGAAGGCGATGAGCTTGTAGTGATCGGCCTTGTAGCCGAGCGAGATCGCGCGCGGCTCGTTCTCGCGGATGGCCTTGAGGACCTGGCCGAAGGGCGAGTGGATCGTGCGATAGATCAGCAGGAAGCCGAGCAGGAACAGCGCGAGCACGACGAAGTACATCGCGAGCGGCTGCCGCAGATCGAGCACGCCGAGCAGCACGCCGCGCGGCACCGCCTGGATGCCGTCCTCGCCCCCGGTGAACTTCGCCTGCAGGCAGAAGAAGAAGACCATCTGCGCCAGCGCCAGCGTGACCATCGCGAAGTAGATGCCCTGCCGCCGGATGGCGAGGGCGCCCACCACGAGGCCGAGGGCGGCCGCCACCGCCGTCGCGAAGACGATCGCCGCCTCCGGCGGTAGGCCCCACACCTTGGCGGCGTGGGCCGAGGCATAGCCGGCGGAGCCCAGGAAGACAGCGTGGCCGAACGAGAGCAAGCCGACGTAGCCGACGAGCAGGTTGAAGGCGCACGCGAAGAGCGCGAAGCACAGCGCCTTCATCAGGAACACGGGGTACACGACGAAGGGCGCCACCACGAAGACGGCCACCATGAGCGCGAAGGCCACCTTCTGGTGGGCCAGCGTGGCGGTGGCGGTCCCCACGGCGGCGGCGGCTGCGGTCAGGTCGCGCGCCTTCGCCATCAGCGCTCGCGCCCGAAGAGGCCCGCCGGCCGCACGAGGAGCACGATGGCCATGATGACGAAGATCACCGTGTTCGACGCTTCCGGATAGAAGACCTTCGTGAGCCCTTCCACCACACCGAGCGCGAAGCCGGTGACGATGGCGCCGATGATGGACCCCATGCCGCCGATGACGACCACCGCGAACACCACGATGATGAGGTCGGAGCCCATGAGCGGATTCACCTGGTAGATGGGCGCCGCCAGCACGCCCGCGAGCGCGGCGAGGGCCACGCCGAAGCCGTACGTCAGCGTGATCATGCGCGGCACGTTGATGCCGAAGGCCTGCACGAGCGTCGGGTTCTCGGTGGCCGCGCGCAGGTAGGCGCCGAGCTTCGTGCGCTCGATGACATACCAGGTCGCGAGGCACACGACCAGTGAGAACACGACGACCCAGGCGCGGTAGGTGGGCAGGAACATGAACCCCAGGTTGTAGCCGCCCGTGAGCAGCGCCGGAGCGGCGTACGGCAGGCCTGAGGACCCGAACTCGTTACGGAAGAGGCCCTGGATGACGAGCGTGATGCCGAACGTCAGCAGGAGGCCGTAAAGGTGATCGAGGTGATAGAGGCGCTTGAGCATCGTCCGCTCGAGGACGATGCCGAACAGGCCGACGAGCACCGGCGCCACGAGCAACGACGGCCAGTAGCCGAGTCCCGCCCACTGCAGGCAGAAGTACGCCACGAAGGCGCCCATCATGTACTGGGCGCCGTGGGCGAAGTTGATGATGTTGAGCAGGCCGAAGATGACCGAGAGCCCGAGGCTCAGCATGGCGTAGAAGGCGCCGTTGATCAGCCCGACGAGCAGCTGGCCGAACAGCGCCTGCGGCGGCACGCCGAAGACCGTGAACATGGCCCCGGGCTCCCGGTCAGCGGCCGCTTACTTCTTCACGAGCGGGCAGTCCCCCTGCTCCATGGGCCGGAACGCCTGCTCGGCGGGAATGGTCGACCGCACCTTGTAGTAGTCCCACGCGCCCTTCGACTCCGACGGCTTCTTCACCTCGAAGAGGTACATGGGGTGCACGTGGCGGCCGTCGGCGCGTACCATGCCCTTGCCGAAGACCGGATCGTCCGTGGGCATCTGCTTCATCTGGGCGATCACCTTCGGACCGTCATCGCCCTTCAGCGCCTCCACGGCCTTCAGGTAGTGCAGCACCGCCGAGTACACGCCGGCCTGCGCCATCGTCGGCATCGCGCCGCGATGCAGCTCGGCGAATCGCTTCGAGAACGCGCGCGTGCGGTCGTTGAGGTCCCAGTAGAACGCCTCGGTGAGGAGCAACCCCTGGGCCTTTTCGAGCCCCAGCGCGTGGATGTCGGTGAGGAAGACGAGGAGACCCGCGAACTGCTGGCCCCCGCGCACGATGCCGAACTCGGCCCCCTGCTTGATGGCGTTCGTGGTGTCGGCGCCGGCGTTGGCGAGGCCGATGATCTTGGCCTTCGAGGCCTGGGCCTGGAGCAGGAACGACGAGAAGTCGGCACTCGGGAACGGATGCCGCACCTTCCCGAGCACCTTGCCGCCGTTCTTCACGACCACGGCCTCGGTGTCACGCTCGAGCGCGTGCCCAAAGGCATAGTCGGCGGTGAGGAAGAACCACGAGTCGCCGCCTGTCTTGACGATCGCCAGCCCGGTGCCGTTCGCGAGCGACCACGTGTCGTACGTCCAGTGGATCGCGTTCGGCGAGCAGGCCTTGCCGGTGAGGTCGGACGTCGCGCCCGTGGACACGATGAGGGCCTTGTTCTTTTCGCGGGCGATCTGGTTGACGGCGAGGACGACCGACGACGTCGGCACGTCCATGATCACGTCCACCTTGTCGGCGTCGAACCACTGGCGGGCAATGCTGGAGCCGACGTCCGGCTTGTTCTGGTGGTCGGCGACGACGATCTCGACCTTCATGCCCTTCTTCGCGGCGCCGAAGTCCTCGACGGCCATGCGCGCCGCGACCACCGAGCCGGGCCCGGCGAGGTCGGCGTACGTACCGGACTGGTCGTTCATCACGCCGATCTTGATCACGCCGTCGGACACCTGCGCGTGGGCGGGGCCGGTGGCGAGGACGACGGCCGCCAGCAACGTGAGCGTACGGATGATGATCATGATTTCTCCTTTTCAGACTCCGAGGTAGTCGTGCAGCTTGTCCATGTTCGCGTCGAGGTCCGCGTTCGCGATGGTGTCGACGACGCGGCCGTGCTCCATCACGTAGTGACGGTCCGCCACCGTGGCGGCGAACCGGAAGTTCTGCTCCACGAGGAGGATGGTGAATCCCTCCGACTTCAGCCGCCGGATGGTGGCACCGATGTGCTGCACGATCACCGGCGCCAGCCCCTCCGTGGGCTCGTCGAGCAGCAGCAGGCGGGCCCCCGTGCGGAGGATGCGCCCGATGGCCAGCATCTGCTGCTCACCGCCGGACAGCGTGGTGCCCTGGCTGCGCAGCCGCTCCTTGAGATTCGGAAACAGTCGGAAGACGGCGTCGACCGACAGTCCGCCCGGCTTTACCTGCGGCGGCAGCAAGAGGTTCTCCTCGACATTGAGGCTCGCGAAGATGCCCCGCTCCTCGGGGCAGAAGGCGAGGCCGAGGCGTGCGATCGCGTTCGACGGCTTGCCGATCAGCTCCTGCGTGCCGAACGTCACCGATCCGCGCCGCCTGGTGACGATGCCCATGATGGACTTCAGCGTGGTGGTCTTGCCTGCCCCGTTGCGCCCGAGGAGCGTGACCACTTCGCCCGCGCGCACGTCGAAGCCCACGCCGTGCAGGATGTGCGACTCCCCGTACCAGGCGTGCAGATCGCGGACGGAGAGCAGCGCCTCAGGCAACGCCGGAGCCCATGTAGGCCTGGATGACGTCGGGGTTGCGGGACACGCTCGCGTAGTCGCCCTCGGCCAGAATCTCCCCGCGCGCGAGCACGGTGATCGTGTTGGAGAGCTTCTCCACCACGCTCAGGTTGTGCTCGACCATCAGCACGGTGCGGTTCAGCGCCACGCGCTTGATGAGCGCGGAGATGCGGTCCACGTCGTCGTGGGCCATGCCCGCGGTGGGCTCGTCGAGCAGCATCATCTCGGGATCGAGCGCGAGCGTGGTGGCGATCTCGAGGGCCCGCTTGCGCCCGTAGGGCAGCTCCACGGCAGGGGTGCGCGCGAAGTCGCCGAGGCCGACCGCCTCCATCAGCTCCAGCGCTCTTCCGTTGAGGCCGTCGAGTATGCGCTCGGAGCGCCAGAAGTCGAAGGAGGCGCCGCGCGCGCGCTGAAGCGCCACGCGCACGTTCTCCAGCACGGTGAGGTGCGGGAAGACGGCCGAGATCTGGAAGGAGCGCACGAGGCCCATGCGCGCGATGTCGGCGGGCGTGCTGCCCGTGATGTCGCGCCCCTTGAAGCGGATGCGCCCCGCGCTCGGCGTCAGGAAGTGCGTGAGCAGGTTGAAGCAGGTGGTCTTGCCCGCCCCGTTGGGCCCGATGAGCGCGTGAATCGTCCCGCGCCGCACGTGGAGATCGACGCCCTTCACGGCGACGAATCCCCGGAACTCCTTGGTGAGCCCCTGCGTCTCCAGAATGACGTCGTCAGCCGTCATCTGATCACGTGGGGGGCCCCGACATGGCCCCCCAACCCCCCCGACGCTCCTCGCGCCCCGGCACAGCCGTGGCGCTCGATCGATTGCATGGGGGGCCGCGACGGGCCCCCCACCCCCCCCGACGCTCCTCGCGCCCCGGCAAAGCCGTGGCGCTCCTCGATCACGCGCAGGCTCACTGACGC
>CAYQQT010000159.1:0-7908 GCA_964419375.1 uncultured bacterium | reverse complement strand
GAGAGGTCGTACACGGCGCCCGTCGAGAACGAGCATTCCTCCGACGCCAGCCACGCCACGAGGGCGGCCACCTCCGCCGGTGTTCCCACCCTGCCCATCGGAATCTTGGCGATGAGCATGTCCACCGTGGCCTTGGTCATCTGCTGGAGCAGGTCCGTGCCGATGACGGCGGGCGCCACCGCGTTGACGAAGATCCCGCTCGTGGCCACTTCCTTGGCGAGCGCCTTGGTGAGGCCGATCACGCCTGCCTTCGCCGTCGAATAGGGCACCAGCGTCGGGTTGCCTTCCTTGCCGGCGATGGAGGCGATGTTGACGATGCGCCCGCGGCGGCGCGGCAGCATCAGCTTCACCGCGGCCCGCGACACGAGGAACACGCTCGTGAGGTCGCAGGCGATCACCGACTCCCAGTCCTCGTCCGTCAGCTCCGTGATCGGAAACGACCGGCCCGTGATGCCGGCGTTGTTCACCACGATGTCGAGACGTCCCTGCCAGTCGTGCGCCGCCTGCACGGCGCGGTTGACGTCCGCCGTCTTCGTGACGTCGGCGACGAGGGCCATCGCGCGGGCGCCGAGGCGCCGGGCGGCGCCCTGCACGGCCTCGGCGTCGCGATCCACGATGACCACGCGCGCGCCGTCGGCGAGGAGCCGCTCCGCGATGGCGAGGCCGATACCCCGCGCCCCGCCCGTCACCAGTCCCGTCTGTCCCGAGAGCGTCATCCCGTCTCCTATCAGCCGAGCGCCTGGGCGAGATCGTCGACGAGGTCGTCGGGATGCTCGAGCCCGATGGACACGCGCAACAGGTTGTCCGGCGTGCGGGTGCCGGCGCCCTCGATCGAGGCGCGGTGCTCGATCAGGCTTTCGGTGGAGCCGAAGCTGGTGGCGCGCGTGAAGACGCGCAGCTGCGCCGCCACCCCCATCGCCTCCTCGCGCCCGCCGCGCACCTCGAACGACAGCATGCCGCCGAACGCCGACATCTGCCGGGCGGCCACGGCGTGCCCGGCGTGGTCGGGCAGGCCGGGATAGTGCACGCGCTCCACGCGCGGATGGGCGGCCAGATACACGGCTACCTTCATCGCATGCTCGCAGTGCGCGCGCATCCGGTACGGCAGCGTGCGGATACCGCGCAGCACGAGCCAGCAGTCGAAGGGCGAGGGCACCGCGCCGCCGGAAATCTGGATCGCGCGCACGCGGTCGAAGAAGGCGTCCGCCGCCGCCGCCACCACCGCGCCTCCGAGGACGTCGCCGTGACCGCCGAGGTACTTGGTGGTGGCGTGCACGATGAGGTCGGCGCCGTGCCGGAAGGGTGACTGCAGAATGGGCGTGGCCACGGTGTTGTCGCACACGCAGCGCGCGCCCGCCGCGTGCGCGATGGCCGCCACCCGCGCGATGTCGGTCACCTTCCACACCGGGTTGGACGGCGTCTCCACCCACACCAGGCGCGTCGACGGTTGCACGGCGGCCTCCACCGCGAGCGGATCGGTGACGTCGACGAAGGTCGTCTGAAGACCCCAGGGCGCGAAGGTCTCGCGCAGCAGCCGCCCCGTGCCCGTGTAACAGTCGTGGGGCGCGACCACGTGGTCACCGGGGGCGAGCGCCTGGAAGACGGCGGCGGTGGCCGCGGAGGCGGACGAAAAGGCGGCGGCGGCGGCGCCGCCCTCGAGCGCGGCCAGGCATTCCTCGAGCGCGCTGCGGTTGGGCGTGCTGTTGCGGCTGTACAGATGGCCGCGCGGATACGAGCCGTCGGGGTCCCGCTCGAACGTCGTGGAGGGATGGATGGCCGCTGTCACCGCGCCGGTGGCGGCGTCGACCCGCGCTCCCGCGTGCACCGCCACCGTCTCGATCCTCATGCTCCCGCTCCTCCCTTGCCGGCCGCGATCACCACCGCGTCGGCGGGCGACCATGCGAGTGTCACGCGCGTCTTGCGGTCCACCGTGGCTGCCTGCGCCTGCGGAATGTCGATCCAGAAGGGGCGGCCGTCCACGCTCACTTCCAGGCGCACGACGGGGCCGAGGAACGTCGGCACGTCCACCGTGCCGTGCACTCTGTTGCGGCCGTCCGCGGGGCCGTCGCCGACGATCGCCAGCTTCTCGGGGCGCACCGACACCAGCACCTCCGCGCCGTCGGCGAAGCCGTCGAGCACGGCGCGCAGGCGCCGGCCCTGCCACTCCACCGTGCCGTCGGCGGCGGAGAGCACGCGGCACGCCATGATGTTGGCGATGCCGATGAAGTCCGCCACGAAGCCCGTACACGGGCGGCCGTAGATCTCCTCCGGCCGTCCCACCTGCTCGATGCGGCCCGCGCGCATCACCGCCACGCGATCGGCGATCGAGAGCGCCTCTTCCTGGTCGTGCGTCACGTACACGGCCGTGATGCCGAGGTCCTGCTGGATCTTGCGGATCTCCGAGCGCAGGCGCAGGCGGATCTTGGCGTCGAGCGCGGAGAGGGGCTCGTCGAGGAGCAGGATCTGTGGGCGGCGGGCGAGCGCGCGGGCCAGCGCCACCCGCTGCTGCTGCCCTCCCGACAGCTCGTTGGCGTAGCGGCCCTCGAGCCCTTCCAGCCGCGTGAGCGCGATCATCTCGCGCACACGCTCGCGGACTTCGTGCGCAGGCCGGCGCGCCACGCGCAGGCCGAAGGCGATGTTGTCGGCCACGGTCATCGTGGGAAAGAGCGCGTAGGACTGGAAGACGATGCCGACCGAGCGCCGGCGCGGGCCGACGTCGTTCACGACAAGGCCGCCGAAGCGGATCTCGCCCGCGTCGGGCCGCTCGAAGCCGGCGATCATGCGCAGCGTGGTCGTCTTGCCGCACCCCGAGCCCCCGACGAGCGCGACGAGCTCGCCGGGAGCGATGTCGAGGGACAGCGCATCGACGGCGACGGCGCCGCCGAAGCGCTTGGTGAGACCGCGCAGGCTGATGTCCACGTCAGCGGGAATACTTCTCCAGCCACTTCTTGACGAGACGGTCCTTGTCCTCGGCCGCCTTCACGAAGTCGATCTTGATGAGGTTCATGTCCGTCACCTTGGGACCGCTCACGGCCACGTCGGTACGCGAGATCGCCGTCCCGCGCCACTCCGCGTAGGCGCCCATCGCCGATTTTGACACCGCCCAGTCGAGGAAGCGCTTGGCGTTGACGGGGTTCTTGGCGCCCTTCACCAATCCGTTGGCCTCGAACGTCCACGCCACGCCGTCGGAGGGGAAGATGACGTCGATGGGCGCGCCCTGCTTTCTGGCGACCTCCACCTCGTACCCGAGCGCGATGCCGATGGGCGTCTCGCCGGAGGCCGCCATGCGGCCCGGCGCGCCGCCCGACTTCGTCACCTGCGACAGGTTCTTGTCGAGCGCGTCGTAATACTGGAAGGCCTTGTCCTCGCCGAGGCGGCTCACGTGGCTGGCGAGCAGCAGGTAGGCCGTCCCCGACGTGGAAGGATTCGACATCACGATGTGGCCCTTGTACTTCGGATCGGTGAGATCGGCCCAGGTCTTCGGCGCGGGCAGCTTCAGCTCCGCCATCTTCTTCTGGTTGACGGCGAAGGCGACGGTGACGAGCGTCACGCCCTGCCACATGTTGTCCGGCGCCTTGAAGCGCGCGGCAATCGCCTGCGACTCCTTCGCCGCGTACGGCTCCAGCAGTCCCTTGCGCGCGGAGCTGACCATGTAGTCGTTGAAGACGCCCCACATCACGTCCGCTTGTGGATTCGCCTTCTCCGCCTCCAGGCGCGCGGCGGTGGGGCCGGTGGAGCCACGGATGTACGAGGCCTTGGCGGCGAGATCGGGCAGATCCTTCTTGAACTGCTCCCAGAAGGTCTTCAGCTCGTTCTCCTCGTAGGCGGTATAGATCACGAGCTTTTCCTCGGCCCCCGGGGCCGTCGAGGGCGCCACAGGCACCAGCAGCGCCAGCATAAGCACGATGGAGCGGATTCGTCGCATGGAAGTCTCCTTCTGACGGCCTTGCCGCGTTAGCCCTTCAAGATGGCAACCCGGTCCCCGCCCATCGCCGCGCGCAGCAGCAGCACGGCGCCGATGACGATGGCGAGGATGATGGTGCCCAGCGCGCACGCGACCCCGGGGTAGCCGTTCTCCACCTGCGCAAGAATAGCGACGGAGCCGAGGTTGAAGCCGGGATAGATGAGGAAGATGACCGCGCTCACCGTCACCATCCCATTGACGAAAAAGTAGACGAAGATCGAAAAAGCCGTGCCCATCAGCGACGGCAGGACCACCCTGAAAAAGGTTCTCACGCTCCCTGCGCCCAGGCTGACCGCCGCTTCCTCGATGGCGGGATCCATCTGCTTGAGCGTGTTCATCGCCGCGAGGACGGCCACCGGGAACTTCCAGAACACGACGGAGGCGACGAGGATCCAGATGGTGCCCGTGAGCAGCAGGGGCGGCACGTTGAACGCGATGATGTAGCCGACGCCGATCACGGTGCCGGGCAGCGCCGCCGGCAGCAGGCTCAGGAACTCGATGCCCGACCGGCCCGGCAGCCGCGTGCGCTCCACCACGTAGGCGGCGGCAATCGCGAGCACGGTGCCCACCACACCCGCCGCCACCGCCAGCTTCACGCTGTTCCAGACAGGCCACGCGCCTTCGGCGGTGGACGCAAAGGCGTAGTGGGCGAGCGACAGCGTCCAGTCGCTGCCCCACAGGCGCACGACGGAGCCGAGCGGGATGAGCGCGTAGATGAGGGCGATGAAGAGGGCGATGCCGCCCGACACGATCGCGAGCGGCCACCGCACGGCGGGCGGCGTGAGCCGGGGCGCGGTGCGGCCGCCCGCCGTCACCGCCACGTAGGAGCGGGCGCCCACCGCGTACGCGTTGACGAGATAGGCGATGAGGCACGGCACGATGAGCACGACGCTCATGGTGGCGGCGGCGGGAAAGTCGTTCATGCCGATGACCTGCGCGTAGATCTCGGTGGCGAGGACGTTGTAGCGCCCGCCGATGAGGATGGGGTTGCCGAAGTCCGTCATGCACAGGATGAACACGACGAGGGCGGCGGAGGCGAGCCCGGGCCGCGCCAGCGACAGCGTCACCCGGCGCAGCGTGGTGAGGGGCCCCGCGCCCAGGTTCTCGGCCGCCTCCTCGAGGGCCACGTCCATGTTGCCCAGCACGTTGGCGAGCAGGATGTAGGCCTGCGGCAGGAACGTGAACACCTGGGCGATCACGATGCCGTGGAAGCCGTAGATCGACCAGTCGAGCCCGAGCGCGCGCGTGACGACGCCGTTGCGGCCGAAGAGCAGGATGAAGGCGAGCGAGACGAGGAACGGCGGAGCGATGAGCGGGATCAGGCTCATGAGCGAGAGGAAGCGCTTGCCCGGCACCGTGGTGCGCGTGACCGCGTACGCGAGCACGAGGGCCACCGCCACCGTGATGACGGTGGACGTCAGCGACACCACCAGGCTGTTTAACAAAATTCGGAGGAGCCGCCAGGTGCCGAAGAAGCTCTGGTAGTGGGCGAGCGTGACGCCGTCGGAGCCCGACAGGCTCAGCGCGAGCACGCGGAGCACGGGCCACGCCACGAAGGTGAGCAGCAGCACCAGGATGGCGGCGGCGGTGGCGGCCACCGCGGCGTCGCCGGACGCCAGTCGCGTGGGCGCGCGCGCGGCGAGGGAGCGCGCCACCTCAGCCCGCGGTGAAGCCGCCGTCCACCACCAGCTCGGCGCCGGTCATGAACGAGGACTCGTCGCTGGCCAGGAACAGCGCGACATTGGCGATGTCCCTCGGCTTGCCGATGCGGCCCAGGGGAATGCCCGACTCGAATTCCTTGCGGATGGCGTCCGTGAGATAGGGCGCCTGCAGGGGCGTGTCGACGATGCCGGGATGGATCACGTTGCAGCGCACCTGGTCCCTGGCGAACTGGATGGCGAGCGACTTCGTGAGGGAGATGAGCCCGCCCTTGGCCGCCGTGTACGCGTCCTGCGCGCGGGTGAAGCCCACGAGCGCGGACACGGAGCCCGTGTTGATGACGGAGCCGCCCCCCGCCGCTTGCAGGTGGGGGATGCCGTGCTTGGTGACCCAGAAGACGGACTTGAGGTTGATCGCCATCACGCGGTCCCAGGCATCCCCGTCCGTCTCCAGCACGGAGCGGTCGCGGTCCTTCCACAGCACGCCGGCGTTGTTATACAGGACGTGCAAAGCGCCAAAGCGCCGCACGCCCTCCGCGATCATGCGCGCGACGTCGGCCTCCAGGGCCACGTCCCCCGTCACCGCCACCGCCTCGGCCTTCGCGCGCTCGACGAGGCCGACCGTCTCCTGCGCCGCCTTGCCGTCGATGTCGGCGACGATCACGCGCGCGCCCTGCTCGGCGAAGAGCACAGCCGCCTCGCGCCCCATCCCCATCCCCGCCCCCGTGATGAACGCCACCTTGCCCTTCAACCGCTCACCCATCGAGACTCACTTTCCTGCGCCCATCCCCGGGGCGATCAAAAGGGTCCAGATGCGACATCGCCCCGCCTCAGATCCTCTCGAAGTTCCGGATCAACTCCCAATCCGTCACCGCGTGATCGAATGCCTGCTGCTCGAGCTTCGCCGCGTGCACGTAGTGATTGACGACGCGCTCGCCGAAGGCGGCGCGGGCGTCCTTGGAGCGCTCGAGCTCGCCGACCGCCTCGCGCAGCGTCTTGGGCACCTGCGGCAGTGCTGCGTCCTCGTACGCGTTGCCGTCGTAGAGCTTCGGCGCCTTCAGCTTGGCGGCCACGCCGTGCAGGCCGGCGGCGACGGTGGCGGCGAAGGCCAGGTACGGATTGGCGTCGGCGCCGGGGATCCGGTTCTCGACGCGGAAGCCCGATCCTTCTCCGCACAGGCGGAAGCCGCAGGTGCGATTGTCCCAGCCGGCCACGATGCGCGTGGGCGCGAAGGAGCCCGACTGGTAGCGCTTGTACGAGTTCACGCCCGGCGCGTAGAAATACGCGAGCTCGCGCGCCATCGCCATCTGTCCGGCCAGCCAGCCCCCGAAGAGCGGCGTGCCCGTCGGACGCTTGCCCTTCGTCTTGGTCTCGGGGAAGAGCGGCTTGCGGCCGGCGCGATCCCACAGCGACGAGTGCAGGTGAAAGGAGGAGCCCGCGGCCCCCGCGTCGTACTTCGCCATGAAGGTGATGGAGCACCCCTGCTGGTGCGCGATCTCCTTGGCACCGTGCTTGTAGAGGGCGGCGCGATCGGCCATCTCGAGGGCCTCCGCGTAGACGAGGTTGATCTCTTCCTGGCCGCGCCCCCACTCGCCTTTCGACGTCTCCACCTCGATGCCCGCCGCTTCCATCCCGTTGCGGATGGCCTGCACGAGCGGCTCCTCCCGGGAGGTTTGCAAGATGTGATAGTCCTCGCGGTACCCCGACACCGGGGTGAGCCCCTGAAAGCGTTTCGCGCGCGCCTCGTCGAACGACTCGCGAAAGCAGTAGAGCTCGAACTCTGCCGCCAGCTTGACCATGTAGCCGAGCGCGGCCGCGCGCTCGAGCTGCCGCTTGAGCACCCAGCGTGGCGCCTCCTCGACGGGCTCGCCTTCCTCTGTATAGACGTCGCAGAAGACGAGCGCGGTCCGGCTCAGCCACGGGATCACGCGCAGCGTCCCGAGGTCGGGGACCATCTTCATGTCGCCGTAGCCGCGCTCCCAGGAGGTGAGCGTGAAGCCGGGCAGCGGCTCCATCTCCATGTCGACGGTGAAGAGATAGATGCAGGCGTGCACGCCGTGCTCGAGCACGTGGTCCACGAAGTGCCGGCCCACGATGCGCTTGCCGAGCAGGCGTCCGTAGCCGTCGGGGAACACGGTGAGGACGGTATCGATATCGCCTTTGCGGACGAGCGCTTCCAGTCCTTTGGCATCAATTCGGCCCGGCATGACGCGGATAGTAGCGCGGATGCACGCCGTGTGTCATCCTGCTCGCCGTGCCTGCGTCGGAGCGCCGGGTCGTCGTCGC
>CAYQQT010000158.1:0-7916 GCA_964419375.1 uncultured bacterium | reverse complement strand
GCGACGGATGGTCGGACTTTTGCGCACCGACGCGGGTTTACATGCGAGGCTCCGAGCCGGTCAGGCGCCGGTCGATGCGTCCTAGACGATGGGTGAAGGCGTCCACGATCCGCCCCGCCACGCCTGCGGAGCGGGCGACGTCGAGGGCGGCGGAGACGACGGAGCGCGCGGCGACGAAATCCCGGCGGCGGTGCTCGTGAAACTTCGCCAGCTCTTCCCACGGCCGCGGGTCGAAGATGGCGTGACGCGCCGCCGCCTCCCAGAGCGCGCAGGCGGCCTCCCAGCGCGCCGAGCGCTTCTCCCACCACGCCAGCCGCAGCCGTACCCAGTGCGCGTGGTCACCCGCCAGTCCTGCCTCCAGCGCCCGGCGGTAGCAGGCGAGCGCGCGTTCGAGATCCACCGGCTCCCACAGCCGTCCGATGCCCGCCCACTCCGGCGCCGCCAGGGATGGGGTGCCGCCCAGCGCCTGCGAGAACCAGCCCAGGAGCACCGCCAGCGACAGCACGTCGTCGCGGTTGTGGGCGAAGACGCGCACGAGCGGCCCCGCACGCCGGGAGCGCAGGAACTCGAAATAGAGCGCCGGGATCAGCGAACCGTACACGTCGTCTTCCCGGACGAGGCCGAGGACTTCTCGCTCGAGGGTGGCCAGACGGCAGTCGGGCATGCACGCCGTCCACACGCGGCGCGCCGGGCGCAGCAGATCCAGGTGCGGCAGGGCGGCCGGCCAGCGGCGGCGGGCGAGGACGAAGCGTGTCTCGAGCAGGGGCAGGTCGAAGCCGGCGCCGTTGAAGCTCACGAGGGCGGTGGCGCGCGCGAGCACGGGCGCGAGCGCGGCGAGGAGCGCCGGCTCTTCGTCGAGGTCGCGCATGAAGTATTGCGTCACCACGAAGCCGTCGCCGTCCACGCCGCCCATCTCGAAGGCGCCCGTCCCCACGAGAAACGCGTACGTGCCCGTGCCGCCCGCGAGGCCCGTGGTCTCGGTGTCGATGAACAGCAGGCCCGTCGCGGTGCCCGGGGGCGAGTCCAGCCGAGCGAGGGCGGCGAGAAGATCGAGGGGCGCCGCGAGGGCCGAGCCGAGGCTCAGGCGTCCGTGGCGATGCGCGAGCGGGTAGCGGCGGCGGACGACGAGAAGTTGGCCCTCGCCCGTGTCCACCACCTCTCCACCGAGAACCTGCTCGGACGGCTCCGGCGCGGCGCGCGGCGGCGGCCGCGTCTCGATACGCCGGATGATGCGCCGGAGGTCATCGAGGCTGTGCAGGACGCCCTCGTCAGGCGGTGAGCGCGCGCAGGAGCGCGGCGGCGGTGGTCTTGGCGCGCCGGCCCACTTCGTTCACGGGGCCGACGCACGAGGGACAGCCGGCCTTGCACGCGCAGCCCTCCAGCGTGCGCAGGCCGTGCTTCAGCAGATCGGGCAGCACCTCGAACACGCGCTCGGCGAGTCCGATGCCGCCCGCGTGGGAGTCGTAGAGATAGATGGTGGGCTGAAACGTCTCCGCTTCCATCAGCCGCGCCTTCGACGACTCGCGCGTGGCCACGACGCCGGTGGTGGCGGGCGTGGTGTCGCCGAGCCAGGAGCCGAGGTCCCGGATGTCACAGAGCAGGAAGATTGGCGCCAAGTGGTGCAGCAGGTACGCCACCGCGCGCAGGCCGTCGATGAGCTCCTCCCGCGAGGGGCTCACGCGCGCGAGCGTCTGCGGCGGCACCGTGAGCCAGGCGCTCGTGGTCTGCTTCTCCTGCTGCGGCAGCTCCACCTCGCCGGAGCCGACGTTCTCGAGCGTGCCCAACTTGATCTTCTTGAAGCCGACGACCTTCTCCGCCACCAGCACCTCGCCCTGCTCGGCGAGGTAGGCGGGATGCTGCCGGCCCGCCAGCCGCTGCAGGATCCAGACGCCCTTGGCGCTGATGGCGTCGGTGAAGTAATCGACGTTCACCTTCTTGACGTAGGCGACCTTCTCCTCGTCCTCGCGGAAGCGCAGTTCCTGGACTTCGTAGGGCTCGCTCTCCACCAGGTAGATCGCCTTCGGATAGATGGTCGCGAAGGCGCTGCCCCAGTCCACCTCCGCGATGATGTGCCGCTTCTTCCTCTGCGTGGCGTCGCGGTAGGTGGTGTCGATGACGAGGAAGTTGTCGGAGGTGACCGTGCGCAGCGAGACGTGGTCGGCCGGGTACGTCTCCGACGCCCAGTGGTACCGCGTGCCCGCGCGGTGCAGCACGCCTTCGTCCTCGAGGGCGGCGAGAAACTTACGCACGTCGACCCCGCCGAAGGTGTCGGCGTCACCGATGGGCAGCTCGAAGGCGGCGCACTTGAGATGGCTCACGAGGATGAAGGGGTTATCCGGGTTCACCCGCGCGTGCTCGGGCGGCGTGCCGAAGAGATAGTCCGGGTGCGTGACCATGAACTGGTCGAGGGGCGCGCTCGTCGCCACCATGATGGCCGTCGAGGCCTCCGAGCGCCGGCCCGCGCGGCCTGCCTGCTGCCAGAGGGAAGCGATCGTGCCCGGGTAGCCGGCGAGGACGGCGACGTCGAGGTGGCCGATGTCCACACCGAGCTCGAGGGCGTTGGTGGACACCACGCCGAGAACCTCGCCCGCGCGCAGTCCTTGCTCCACGGCGCGCCGCCGCGTGGGGAGATAGCCGCCGCGGTAGCCGCGCACGATGCCGGCGTCACCGGTGGCGCGGTCGGCGACGCCGCTCTTGATCGACGTCAGCAGCACCTCGGTGGAGAGCCGGCTCTGCGCGAAGACGATGGTCGGGATCTTCTCGCGCAGGAAGCGCAGGGCGATCTTCGCCGCCTCCCCCAGGTAGGGCGCGCGGATGCCGAGCGCGGGGTTGACCACGGGCGGGTTGTAGCAGACGAACGTCTTGTCGCCGGTGGGGGCGCCGCTCTCGGTGATCTCCTCCACGGGCTGCCCGGTGATCCGGCTCGCCAGCTCGCCCGGATTGGCGATGGTGGCCGAGGCCATGATGAACTGGGGCGCCGAGCCGTAATGGGCGCAGATGCGCGCCAGCCGCCGCAGCACGTTGGCCAGGTGCGAGCCGAACACCCCTCGATAAGCGTGCAGCTCGTCGATGACGATGTAACGAAGATTCTGAAACAAGCTCGCCCATTTCGTGTGGTGGGGCAGGATTCCCGAGTGCAGCATGTCGGGGTTCGTGAGCACGAGGTTCGCCCGCGCCCGCACCGCCCGCCGCGCGTCCTGCGGCGTGTCGCCGTCGTACGTGAACATCCGCATCTCGGGAAGCTGCTTGGCGAGCTGCTCGAGCTCCGCGAGCTGGTCCTGGGCGAGCGCCTTGGTGGGAAACAGGTAGAGCACGCGCGCGTCCGGCTGGTGCACGAGCGCCTGCAGCACGGGCAGGTTGTAGCAGAGCGTCTTGCCGGAGGCGGCGGGCGTGACGACCACGACGTGCTTGCCGCGCTCCACGCGCTCCCACGTCAGCACCTGGTGAGAGTAGAGCTGCTCGATGCCACGCGCGCGGAGCGCGTCCACGAGCCGCGGATCGAGGGAGGCGGGAAAGGGCGCGTACACGGGGGGGCGCGCGGGGAAGTGTCGGGTGGCGGTGATGCAGGCCCCGGTCGACGCGGAAATCAGCAGATCGTCGAGGATCTCGCCGAGCATTCCGCACGACTCTAACACAGTGGGTATCATGGAGAGGTGAACCGGCTCCTTTCCTGGCTGCCTCCGGTGCTCTGGATGGCGGCGATTCTCCTCTGGCTGTCGTCGGACGCCTTCAGCGCCGCGCAAACGGGCGGACGCCTCGAGTCGCTGCTCCGATGGCTCCTGCCCTCCATGACGCTTGCGCAGATCGAGATCGTGCACGCGCTCATTCGCAAGACGGCTCACCTCACCGTGTACGGCATCCTCGCCGGTCTCTGGCTGCGGGCGTTCGTGCGCGAGCGCGCGCTGCCCCTGCCCGTCGCGACGTGGGCGGCCTTCGCCATCACGGTGGCGTGGGCGTGTGTGGACGAGCTGCACCAGGCCACGGTGCCGTCGCGCGAGGGCAGCGCGCTGGACGTGGCCGTCGACGCCGTGGGCGCCGCAACCATCTTGATCGTCGCGCGCGCCGCGCAGCGCCGGAACGGTCGGGGCACGAGGCTGTTGCAAGCTCCTTGAAAGATGGGGGGCCGATATCGAGGAGCGCCACGGCTTTTGCCGGGGCGCTGCCGAGCGCTGGGGGATCGAGGAGCGCCCCGGCTCCGCCGGGGCGTTTCCGAGCGTTCGGGGGGCTTGGGGGGGCCTTCGAGCCCCCCATCTAAATCAAGCCCCTTCGAGGCCCCCCATCCGACTAGAGCGCGTGACCTACTACACCTTCAGGCGGGGATCGAGGGTGTCGCGCAGGCCGTCGCCGAAGAGGTTGATACCGAGCACGGTGACGAGGATGGCGAGGCCGGGAAAGGTCGCCAGCCACCACGCGGTGGAGATGTAGACGCGACCGTCGGCGAGCATGCCGCCCCAGGTGGGGGCGGGCGGCTGCACGCCGAGCCCGAGGAACGACAGCGCCGACTCGATCACGATCACGCGCGCCATGTCGAGCGTGGCCACCACGAGCCACGGGGTGAGCGCGTTGGGCAAGACGTGACGCAGCAGGATGCGCGCGTCGCCGCTGCCGAGCGCCTGCGCCGCCTGCACGAACTCGCGCTCGCGCAGCGTGAGCACCGCGCTCCGCACGATGCGCGCGTACACCACCCAGCTCGACACCCCGATCACGATGATGATCGTCCTCAGGCTCGGGCCCAGCACGCCGATGACCGCGATGGCGAGCAGGATGAACGGAAAGGCGAGCTGGATGTCCGCCAGCCGCATGAGCACGTCGTCCACCCACCCCCCGAAGTACCCGGACACCAGGCCCGCGGCCATGCCGATGAGCCCGGAGATGGCGACGGCGGCGAAGCCGACGAGCAGCGCCGGCCGCGCCCCGAAGATGACGCGCGCGAGGAGATCGCGGCCGAGGTGATCGGTGCCGAGGGGGCGCACGCGCCCGGCATCGTCGCGCCAGCCCGGCGGCTTGAGGCGGTCGCCGATGTCCTGCTCCAGGGGATCGAAGGGCGACACGATCGGCGCCGCCACCGCCGTCACCAGCACGACCAACATCACGACGAGCCCGAAGAGCGCGGTGCGCCGCTTCGCGAGGCGCGCCAGAAAGACGAGCCACTCAGGACGTCGGATCGATTCCATGGGGGGCCTCGAGGGGCCCCCCAAGCCCCCCCACGCTCGTCGCGCCCCGGCAAAGCCGAGGCGCTCCTCGATCACACGGGTCATCGCAGCCGGATCCTGGGATCGAGGTAGGTGTAGACGAGGTCGACGAGCAGGTTCACCACGATGAAGGTGGCGGCGAGCAGGAAGACCGCCGCCTGCACCACCGGGTAGTCGCGGTTGTAGATCGCCTGCACGGACAGGCGCCCCACACCCGGCCACGCGAAGATCGTCTCCGTGATCACGGAGCCGCCGAGCAGCGTGCCCAGCTCGATGCCGACGATGGTCACGATGGGGATGGCCGCGTTCTTGAGCGCGTGCTTCCACACCACGGGGGCATCGCTCACGCCCTTGGCCTTCGCGGTGCGGATGTAGTCCTGGTTCAGGACCTCCAGCATGCCCGAGCGCGTGAGGCGCGTGATGCGCGCGGTCGTGAAGAGGCCCAGGGTGACCGCGGGCAGGACCAGGTGCTGCCACGTGCCGCGCCCGGAGGAGGGCAGCACCTGGAACTGTACGGAGAAGAACAGGATGAGCATGATCCCCAGCCAGAAGGTCGGCATCGATTGGCCGAGCAGCGCCACCACCGTGGAGATGTAATCGACGACCGTGTTGCGACGCACCGCGGACACGATGCCGGCGGGAATGGCGAGCATGAGCGCGATCACGAGGGCGGCGCCCGCGAGCTCGAAGGTGGCGGGCATGCGCTCCACCACGAGGGTGAAGGCGGGCTCGCCGTGGCGGATGGAGGTGCCGAAGTTGCCCTGCAGCGCGCCGAGCAGAAAGCGTCCGTACTGCACGAAAAAGGAGTCGTTGAAGCCCATCGACTCCCGGAAGCGCTGGATGTCCTCCGCGGTCGCTTCCGGCGGCAGCATGACGGCGGCGGGATCACCGGTGAGGAAGAGGATGAAGAAGACGACGAAGGACACGCCGAGGAGGACCACCAGCGACTGGAGCAGTCGCCGGAGGAGGAAGGTCTTCATGGACCGCGGCGCAGCCGGGCCACCGCCTCGATGTGCGGCGTCTGCGGGAACATGTCGATGGGCTGCACCCACTCCAGCGCGTACCCCTGCCGCACGAGGTCGCCCACGTCGCGCGCGAGCGTGGACGGATTGCACGACACGTACACGATGCGCGCGGGGGCGAGGGTGGCGAGCGCGCCCAGCGCCTTGGGATGAAAGCCCGCGCGCGGCGGATCGGCGACCACCACCTCCGCCGTGACCCCGTCCCGTATCAGCTCCGGCAGGACGTGGCGCACCTCGCCCGCGAGGAACGTACAATTGTCGATCCCGTTGGCACGCGCGTTGCGCACGGCGTCCGCCACCGCCGCCGCCGCCACCTCGATGCCGTACACACGCGTGGCGTGCCGGGCCAGCAGCAGGCTGATGGCGCCCGTGCCGGAATAGAGGTCCATCACCGTCTCCGCGCCGGTGAGCGCGCACGCCTGCGCGACGATCCGGAACAGCCGTTCCGCCTGCACGGTGTTGGTCTGGAAGAAGGAGTTCGCGGAGACCTGGAAGGTGACGGAGTCGAGGCGCTCCGTGATGACGTCGCGCCCGAGGAGCAGGTGCTCCTCCGAGCCCACCGCCACCGCCGCCTTCTTGGCGTTCACGTTGAGCACCACGCTCGCGGTGGCAGGCACGCGCGCGCGCAGTGCCTCCGCCACCGGCATCACCGCCTCGATGTCGGGGGCGGCGCCCACCACGTTCACCATCGCCTCGCCGGTATTGCGCCCCTCGCGGATCATGACGAAGCGGAGCAGCCCGCGCTCGGTGGCGGGATCGTACACGCCGAGGGCGCGCTCACGCACCTGGCGGCGGAACTCGTCGAGCAGCGTGTTCATGACCTCCGACTGCAGCAGGCAGCGCTCGACGTCGACGAGGACGTCGTAGCGCTCCGCCTCGTGCAGCCCGATGGAGGTCCCCGCCACCGTGAACTCCATCTTGTTGCGATAGCCGTAGGGCTCCGCGGCGGGCAGGATCGGCCGCAGCTCGAAGGCGCCGAGGCCGCCCAGCCGCTCCAGGCAGTCGCGGACCTGCTTTTCCTTGAAGGCGAGCTGCGCCGGGTAGGCGAGATGCTGCAGGCGGCAACCGCCGCAGCGGCCGAAGTACGGGCACGGCGCCGGCACGCGGTCGGGCGAGGGCTGCAGCACCTCCTCGATCACCGCGCGCCCGAAGCGCGAGCGCGACTCCGTCACCTTGACGCGCAGGCGGTCGCCGGGGAGGCCGCCGCGCACGAACATCACGTAGCCGTCCGCGCGGCCCACGCCCTCGCCGCCGAAGGCGAGATCGTCGATGGACACCTCGATCGAATCGCCGCGGCGGGGTTTTGTCATCGTAGAGGTCACTATAAACGAGGACTTCGAGGCTGGCCACATCCCGAGCGGGGGAGTAGAATACCGTTCCATATGAAGCGCCCCACGCCGCGCGTGCTCGCGGACCTTCTCGTGAGCGCCATCCCGCAGCTCGCCGACCGGCTTCCCGAATACCACCTGCGACGGTCGTGGACCGCTCTCGTGGGCCCCGAGATGGCGCGCCGCGCGCGCCCGCACGCGCTCGCCAACGGCTGCCTCACGGTGGTGGTCGACAACTCGCCGTGGCTGCACGAGCTGACGCTGCGCACCGACGAGCTCACGGCGCGCCTGCACGCCGAGTTCCCCGTGGTGCGATCGTTGCGCTTCACGCTGGGCGCCGTGGAGCGCGACGCGCCCGCGGCCGCGGAGCGCGC
>CAYQQT010000157.1:0-7960 GCA_964419375.1 uncultured bacterium | reverse complement strand
ACCCATCCCACCCGCTCCAGCGCGGCCAGGAGCGCCGGGAGCAGCCTCGCGATGGCGTGGGGCGGCAGCGGCGTGTCGTCGGCGATCAGGACGGCCGCGCGCGGTCGCCGGTGGCGCCGATGGCGACGCCACCCAGGATGAGGACCACGGCCACGATCAGCGAGGCCGTGGGCGCCTCTCCCAGCCAGAGGGTGGCGACCACGATGCTCACCACCGGCGTCGCGAGCAGCCCGAGCGACGTGGTGACGGCGGGCAGATGACGGCCCGCCGTCGCCACCGCCCAGTACGCCAGCGCCGATCCGGGCAGGCTCGCGTAGAGCAGCAGCCCCGTCAGCCGCGCGTCCCACGCCACGGCGGGCAGCGGCTCGACGAGGAAGGCGACGGGCACGAGGATCAGCGACGCGAGCAGCATCTCCCACGGCAACAGCGCGAAGGGCGTGGCGTGCCAGCGGTGGCCGCGCACGTGCACGATGCTGGCCGCCCACAGCAGCGCCGCCGCGAGGATGGCCAGGTTGCCGAGCACCGCGTGGCCGTCCCCCCAATCGAACGCGAGGGGATTGAAGAGCACGACGAGCCCGAGGAGCCCGACGATGACGCCGATGATCCGCCGGCCCGTGAGCGGCTCGCCCAGGAACAGCCGCGCCCCCGGGGCCACCCACAAGGGCGTCGTATAGGCGAGCACGACGGAGCGTCCGGTCGGCACGAGCTGCAGCCCGAATGCGGTGAGGACCACGAAGCCGACCATGTGCAGCAGCGTGATGCTCAGCAGCACCGGCACGTCCGCGCGTCGCGGCACGACGAGAGCGCCGAGGGCGAGCGACAGCACGACGAGCGCGACGGCGCCGATGGCCTGGCGGATCGCGGACAGCCAGAGCGGCGGCAGGGTTTCGAGGAGCACCTTGTTCACCGGCCACGTGACGCCCCAGGCGAGCACCACCGTGACCAGCATGACCGCGCCCAGGCGGCGGTTTCCGTTAAGCGGCGTCGGTGAAGGCTCGATCGAGGGCTTGGGCGAGGTCGGCGATGAGGTCGTCGGCATCCTCGATGCCGATCGCGTACCGGATGAGGTTGTCCTTGATGCCGACCTCCAGCCGCTCCTCGGTCGTGAGCTCGTAGAAGCTCATGATGGCGGGCTGCTCGATGAGGCTCTCCACGCCGCCCAGCGAGGCCGCGATGTGCGGGATGGCGCACGCGTCCACCACGCGCGAGGCGGTGTCGAGATCGCCGCGCACCTCGAAGGAGACCACGCCGCCGAAGCCGCGCATCTGCTTGCGCGCGATGTCGTGCTCGGGATGCGTGGGCAGGCCCGCATAGTGCACGGCGGCGACGCGCGGATGGCGGGCGAGGAACTCCGCCACCGCCTGCGCGTTGGTGTTCTGGCGCTCCATGCGCAGCGCGAACGTCTTGAGCCCGCGCACGAGCAGATAGGCCGCGAAGGGGTCGATGACGGCCCCCGTGATCCCCTGCAGCGTGCGCACCCCGTCCACGAGGTCACGCGCGCCGAGCACCGCGCCCGCGAGCAGGTCGTTGTGGCCGCCGAGGTACTTGGTGGCCGAGTGCACCACCGCGTCCACGCCCCACTCCAGCGGCCGCTGGTTGTAGGGCGTGGCGAAGGTGGCGTCGATGATCGTCTTCACGCGATGCCGGCGCCCGATGGCCGCGAAGCGCTCGAGGTCGAGGATGCGGTTGTAGGGGTTCGTCGGCGACTCGCTCACGAGGGCGCGCGTGGTGGGCCGGATGGCGTCCTCGAGGGCCTCATAGTCGCCCGCGGGCACGGTCGACACCTCGATGCCGTACCGTGACAGCGTCTGGTTCAGGAACTGGCGCGTGCGCCGGTAGCTGTCGTCGGTGACGACCACGTGCGTGCCGCGCGCGAGCATGGCGAAGAGGACGGTCGTCATCGCGCCCATGCCGCTCGCGAAGAGCAGACAGTCCTGCGCCCCCTCCAGCGCCGCCAGCTTCGCCTCGGCCACGCGCTGGGTGGGGTTGCCGTAGCGCCCGTACTCGACGCGCTCGATCTTGCCGTCGAAGTGGTCCTTGATCTCCTGGGTGTTCGCGAACGTGTAGGTGGCCGTCTGCACGATGGGCATGGCCAGCGAGTGGGAGGGCTTGGGACGCGGCTCGCCCGCGTGCACCGCGAGCGTGCTGGGGCCGAGCGGCTTCTTCGGTGGCTCGCCCATCACGACACCAGCAGGCGCGCCTTCTCGACGTGGCGCGCGATGGCCCGCGCCACCCGCTTGGGGTCGGCGGGCAGCTCGACGGGCTTGTTGCGATGGGAGGGCTTGACGCCCTCCTGCGCGCCCATGTGGTAGGCCGCCTTCTGGTCGGCGAACTTGAGGCCGTTGGCGGTGGAGATCACCACCACGCGCTCATTGGAGCGGATGACCTTGCGATCGACCAGCTTGCGCAGGGCGGCGAGGGCGACGCCCGTGTGCGGGCAGTTGAACATGCCCGTGCGATCCGCGCGCGCCGCCTCGTCGGCCAGCTCCTGCTCCGTCGCCTGCTCCACCACCCCGTTGAACTTCTGCAGCGTGCGGATGGCGCGCTTGACGCTCACGGGGTTGCCGATCTGGATGGCGGTGGCGAGCGTCGGCTGCGCGGTCACGGACTCGAAGTGCTTGAAGTCCTCGAGATACGCGCGGTAGAGCGGATTGGCGCGCTCGGCCTGCGCCAGGCAGATGCGCGGCAGCCGGTTCACCAGCCCCAGCTCCTGCATCATCAGGAAGCCCTGCCCGAGCGCGTGGACGTTGCCCAGGTTGCCGCCGGGGATGATGATCCAGTCCGGCACTTCCCAGTCGAACTGCTGGACGATCTCGATGGCCACCGTCTTCTGCCCCTCGATGCGCAGGCTGTTCATCGAGTTGGCGAGGTAGATGCGCCGCTCCTTCGTGATCTCCTGCACGATCGCCATGCACCCGTCGAAGTCCGTGTCGAGCGACAACACGAGGGCACCGTTGGCGAGCGGCTGCACGAGCTGGGCGATGGAGACCTTGTCCTTGGGCAGCAGCACCACGGCGGGAATGCCCGCCGCCGCGCAGTAGGCGCCGAGGGCGGCGGAGGTGTCGCCGGTGGAGGCGCACGCGACGCCGTCGATCGGCACACCGCTGGCCATCATCTCCTTCACCAGCGAGACGAGCACGGTCATGCCGAGATCCTTGAACGACCCCGTGTGCGAGTTACCGCACTGCTTGATCCAGAGGTCCTCCACCCGGAGCTGCTTGCCGTACCGCTCCGCCCACAGGAGGTTCGAGTGCCCCTCGTACATCGACACGATGTTCTGGTTGTCGATGAACGGCACCACCCACTCCTTCTTGCCCCACACGCCGGAGCCGTACGGGTAGATGTTGCGGCGGTACCGATCGTCGAAGAGCTGGATCCACGCCGCCGCCGAGCGCGAGCGCAGCGCCTCCATGTCGTGCTGGACCTCGAGCAGGTCGCCGCACGTGGGGCACCGGTAGATGACCTCGCGCAGGTCGTACTGGCCCGGGCAGCCGTTGATGCACTGGAACCACGCGTTGTACGCCATGCGAGAGCAGTATAGCCGAGGCCACCGTTGCCGACACGGACCGCAGAGCACGATGATGATCGCCACCTTGCGTCGCGAGTCGCGTGCCGAGCCCGGTCGCGGAGATCGACATTGAGCCCCACCGCCTGGCGCGGGCGACTGGCCGCATTCGGTGACGCCGTACGGTTCGCGCCGCCGGCGGCGGCCGCCGCCCTGAGCAGTCTCGAAGACGCGGACATGGCGTGCAACCGCATCACGGCGGCGTTCGCGAGCGAACGTCCAATCAAGGCGGTGCTCGACTCGTACAACCCGGTGGGCTCTCTCCACGCACGGACGGCCTGCCCGGGCTGGCTGGGGGAGCGCCTGGATGTGGGCTGGGCGATCGACGTCCTGCATCCGCTGGCCGCCGGGCCGTCGCCGATCTCGCAGTAGACGCCCTGGCCCGCAAGGCGAATCCGCCCACCGCCAGGACCGTCAAGGCCCTGCGCCACCCCCGCGAGGAAGCCCACCCGGAAGAACATCCCGACGGCGGAGTACCAGTCCGTGCTGGAGAAGGAGGCGCAGGACCCGATGCGCGTCGCCTACGGGACGTCCGGCGGCTGTACATGCCGTTCGACTCGCTCCTCTTCTTCGGCGAGGCCGGCAACGGCGACCAGTTCTTCTATCGAATCCTCGATGGTCACGTGCGCGATGCGGACGTGTACCTGTGGGATCACGAGACCGACAGTCGGACGTGGGGAGCGCCCAGCCTCGTGGCCTTCCTGCCGTCGATCCTGCGGAAGCCGTCGGACGCGTGAGGGCGTGCCTCGCCGGATCACCGCCCTGCCAGCGCAGTAAGCAGCCACACGCCGGCGACGATCAGCAGCGTGCCGATCACGATGCGGGCGGTGAGGATCTCGAGCCCGCGCAGGAAGAAGAAGGACAGGACGAGCACGAAGATCGGCGACACGCTCGCGAGCGGGGCCACCACGCTCACCGTGCCGAGGCTCAGCGCGAGCACGAGCATGAACACGCACACGTTCTCCGCCACGCCGGCGGCGGCGAAGTAGACGAGGCTCCGGCCCCGGCACGCCATCTCGCCCATCTGGCGGGAGGCCACGAGGAAGGCGGTGAAGGCCACGAAGGCCGCCGTCACGTTGACCGCGAAGCCGGGAAGCGGCGCCATCCCGCCGAGGCCGACCTTTCGCAGCACCGCCACCACGCCGAAGCAGACCGCGGACAGCAAGGGCAGCACGAGCTTGCTTGGGCGCACGGCGAAGCCGCGGCCTGAGGAGGACAGCAGCGTGGTGCCGAGGATGATCACGATCGTCCCGATGAGGATCGTCGCCGTGACACGCTCGCCGAGGAACACGACGGCGAGCACCGTCGAGACGAGGGGGCTGAGGTTCACGACGGCTGCCGTGATGGACGCGCCCACCGTCTCGATGCTTATGAAGCGGAGCAGGCGGCCCGCCACGGTGCCGATGAGGCCAGCCACCGCAAAGTACGCGATGCCGGCCGCCGAGGGGGCGCCCACGCCGCCCGTCGCGACGACCGCCAGCCACACACACACCGTCCCCACCGCGAGGTTAATCCACATCGCGGTATACGGGCCGTAGCGCTGGTAGCCGCGACGAACGAGGATCGTGGACGCCGCCGAGAGGACGGCGCTGGTGAGCGCGAGGGCGGGGACGGCGAACGTCACGCGCCGGACGCCTTCGGCCGCGGCTGCGCGAGCCAGAAGCACGCCGAGCCTGCCGCGCAGAAGAGGGTGGCGATCAGGAACGGGGCGCGGTAGCTGCCCGTGAGATCGAAGAGCGCCCCCGCAAACCAGGGGCCGATGGCGCCGCCGAGGCCGTTGCCGAGGCTCAGGTAGCCGTAAATGGCGCCGAAGCGGCGGCCGGGAAATAGGTCGGCGGCCATGGCGGTGATGATGGGGCCGCGCGCGCCGAAGCCGAGGCCGAAGAGCAGCGCGTACACATAGAGTCCGGCCGGGTGGTGCGAGGTCTCGATCGACAGCAGGGCGAGCGTGCCTGCCGCGGTGCACGCGTACGAGATCGTCGCCGACCACGCTCGCCCGATCCTGTCAGCGGCCACGCCGAAGACGATGCGGCCGAAGATCGACGCGAGGCCCGTGAGCCCGAAGATCGTGGCCACGAACATCCGCGGGAAGCCCTGGTCCACCGCGAACGCGACCTGGTGAGTCACCACCGTGAAGACCGCCAGCGGCGTGCAGACGTAGGCGAAGAAGAGGGCCCAGAACGCCCGCGTGCCGAGCGCCGCCCGCACGCCCATGCCCTCGGCCTGCTCCGCGTGAGGAGCCGGCTCCGCCCCCGGCGCCGCGGTGGGGGCGCGCGGCGCCTCGTGCACGCCGATCCACACGAGGGGGACGAGAAGCACGAGCCCGCCCACGCCGAGGATCGCGTAGGCGCCGCGCCAGCCGTACGTGGAGATGAGCCACTGTGCGAGCGGGCCCACCGTCAGCACGCCCACGCCCATGCCGGAGAAGACGATGCCCATCATGCTCGCCTTGCGATGGACGAACCACTGCGAGACGAGGGCGCCCGTCGGCACCCATCCCACCGCGCACACGCCGGCGGCGGTGAAGACACCGACGACGAGGTACAGGTGCCAGAGGGTCGTGATCGAGCTTCCCAGCAGGCACGACACGCCGAGGACGACGGCGCCGGTGAGGAACACGCGCCGCGGCCCGAAGCGATCGACGAGCGTCCCTACCACCGGCGCCAGGGCGCCTTGCACGATCGCCGACAGCGAGAAGGCCCCTGCCGCCACGCCGCGCGACCACCGGAACTCCTCGAGCAGGGGAACCAGGAACACCGAGAACGAGAACATGAGCCCGAAGGCGATGCCCAGCGTGAGCCAGACGGTCACGATCATGAGCCACGGCGAGGTCGAGCCGGGAGCGGTGGGGGCAGTCACCCTGCAGGGCAGGATACGCCGCCTCGCGCGACCTGCGCTTGACAGTCCGTGGCCGGCAGGCCGATGATTCGGCTATGACGACACTGGAACGGGCCGAAGCCGCCGAGCACGCGCTGAGCGAGGAGCTGGACCGCCTGGTCATCGTGAAGTCGGTGATCTACACCTCGGGCGAGCGCGATCCGAGAGTGCCGGCGCCGCGCCCGCCGGACGCGGGCCGACGCTATCTCATGGCGGACGACCCGCGGCTGCCGCGCATGCCGGAGAAGCCGAGCCTGTTCGACTTCTTTAAGTTGCGCTTCACGCCCGCCAATCACCTGCTGCAGAGCGCGCGCCTGGCGCAAAAGAGCGGCGCCAGCGAGAAGGTCGTCCTCGCCTGCCTGCTGCACGACATCGCCATCGCCGGCTTCATCCGCGGCGATCACGGGTACTGGGCGGCCCAGCTCGTGGAGCCGTACGTCGACGAAGAGGTGAGCTGGGCCATCCGCTATCACCAGGCGCTGCGGTTCTTCCCGGACGAGTCCGTCGGCTACGAGTACCCGGCGATGTACACGAAGCTCTTCGGCCCCGACTACAAGCCCGAGCCCTACATCGAGCGCGCCCACGACTACGCCCGCAGCCACAAGTGGTACATGACGTCACGCCTGCTCACCGTCAACGACCTCTACGCCTTCGATCCCAACGTGCAGGTCGCGCTCGAAGAGTTCACGGACGTCGTCGGCCGCAACTTCAAGCAACCGAAAGAGGGTCTCGGCTTGGACGACACGCCGTCGGCCCACATGTGGCGCACCATCATGTGGCCGACGCGGTACCTGTAGGGCTCCACTCCACTCCACGGGCGGTCGGCGGGAGCGGGCCGGGCTTCGGGGTGCCGGCGACCACGTGGATGGTGGCCGATTCGGACCGAGGGTGGCTGGGCTCCATCGACACGCCGATGTGCGGTCCTGGTTGAGAGGGAAACGGGTCCCGGCACCCCGAAGCCCGGCCCGCTCCCGCCGAACGCGTGCCTGCTACTCGACGCGGGCGCTACCGGCCGATCCGCGCCGCTGATCCTGCGCGATAGTCTTCAGCTGGTGACGGCGCGGTGGAGCTCGGTGTCGTAGTGCGTGGCGAGCGTTTCGAGTGCCGGCGTGCATTGTCCGGTGAAGGCGGGGCCGTGCATGAGGGCGAGGACGCGGGGTGAGAGGGCGGCGAGACGGCGGAGCGTGGGGCCGTGTCGGGGGTGAGCGGAACGAAGCCGAAGCGCTTCTCGGTGGCGAGGGCGGGGCCGATGATGTCGCCGGTGGTGGAGGCGGGCCCCTCGCCGAAGTGCGTGAAGAGATCGCTGCAGAAGAGGGTGCCCGTGACTTCCTCGTGAAGCAGACCGGCGTCGAGGGCGTGCGGCACGTGCGGGGTGTCGAGGTGCACGACGGTCTTGCCGCCGAGGTCCAGCCGCTCGCCGTCGGCGAGGACGCGCGGCGGCCGGTCGGCCATCTCGTTGAGCCACGTCAGGCAACCCATGCGCCCGTGCGCGGCCGTCGCGCGCGGCGCCGCCGCCAG
>CAYQQT010000156.1:0-7991 GCA_964419375.1 uncultured bacterium | reverse complement strand
GGAGCAGGCGCTCGCCGGTGCCGCCGGCGGCGATGCCGGTCGCGTGGCGGACGCCTTTGCCGGTGCCGCCCGACATCTGCGCCGGGGCGCGCTCGCGCTCGATGCCGCCGAGCGCAGTGTCCTCGGCTCGCTCGGCGTCGATTGGCCGCTCGACGGCTGGCAGACCGATGAGCTCGGCCGGGTGGCGCTGTTGCTCGACACCGCGCACCGGGTGGCTGCCGTCGAGCTCGATCGCCTCGTGGAGTCGCTCTGGGCGCGCGGCGACAACCGCGAGCGGCAGGCGGTGGTCCGCGCGCTACCGCTGCTGCCTGCCCCCGAGCGATGGCTGGTGGTGGCGCTCGAGGCCGCACGCAGCAGCGTGCGCCCCCTCTTCGAGGCGATCGCCTGCGACAATCCGTATCCGGCGACGCGATTCCACGAGGTTCACTTCAACGAGCTCGTGCTCAAGTGTCTCGGCGCCGACCTTCCGCTGGAGCGCGTGGTGGGATTGGGTGGACGCGCCACGGCCGCCTTGACGCGCGACATGGCAACCTACGCCGCCGCACGCCGCGCGGCCGGACGCTCGGTCCGTCCCGAGCTGTGGCGGTTTGCGCCCGCCCCGGCCCCCACCGCCTGAGGACGATGGCCAGGCCCACCACCGTGGCGGGATCCGCGGCCGACTTCATGCCGCCCACCCGCAGCCTCTCCGCGCTCCGCGAGACGGCGGCGGGATGCCGCGGGTGCGAGCTGTGGAAGCGCAGCACTCAGACGGTGTTCGGCGCCGGTCCGCGGCGCGCGTCATGCTCGTGGGCGAGCAGCCCGGCAACGAGGAGGATCTCGCGTCACGAGGCGACCGCGCGCTTCGTCGACGACCTCGCGAAGATCCCCGTCTTTCTCTCCCGTCACCGCGCCGCGTAGCGCGCGGCGCGCAGGTCCGCGGTGGCCTGGTGGGCCACCATTCCTTCGATGGCGCAGATGCGCGACACGATGGGCGCCACCCGCCCGCTCGCCTCGCGCGACAGGCGCTGCCAGGTGACGGTCTTGATGAACTTGCCCACCCAGAGGCCGCCGGTGTAGCGCGCCGCCTTGCCGGTGGGCAGGATGTGGTTGGGCCCGATCGTCTTGTCTGAATAAGCGACGGTCGATTCCTCCCCGACGAAGAGCGAGCCGTAGTTACGCAGTCGCCCCAAGAACCAGTCGTCGTTCTTGGTCTGAACTTCCAGGTGCTCGGGCGCCCACTCGTCGGCGACCTGCGCCGCCTCCTCGTCGTCGGCGACGACGATCACCTCGCCATTGTCCTGCCACGCCTGGCGCGCGACTTCCTGCGTTGCCAGCGTCGGCAGCTGGCGCTCGCACTCGCGCAGGACCGCCTCACCGAGCGCGCGCGAGGTCGTCACGAGGACGGCGGGCGAGGTGGGGCCGTGCTCGGCCTGGCCGAGGAGATCGCAGGCGACGACGACGGGATCGGCGGCGTCGTCCGCGATGACGAGGATCTCCGTGGGCCCCGCGAGGAGATCGATGCCGACGGTGCCGAAGATCTGGCGCTTGGCCTCCGCCACGTACTGGTTGCCGGGGCCGACCACCATGTCGACGCGGGCCATCGATGCCGTACCGTACGCCATGGCGCCGAGCGCCTGCACGCCGCCCACGCAGTAGATCTCGTCGGCGCCGGACGCGACCATCGCGTACAGCGTGGCGGGATAGATGGATCCCCCCGGGCTCGGCGGCGAGCACGCGATGACGCGGCGGACGCCGGCGACCTTGGCGGTGGTGATGCTCATGAGCGCGGAAGCCACGAGCGGATACCGGCCGCCCGGCACGTAGGCGCCCACGGACTCCACCGGGACGAGGCGCTGCCCGAGCCGCACGCCCGGCTGCAATTCCACCTCGAACTCGCTGAGGGAGGCGCGCTGGCGGCGGGCGAAGGCGGCGATCTGCTCGCGGCAGTAATCGATCTTGGCGCGGTCGTCCGCGCTCACGCCCGCCACCGAGCGCTCGATGTCGGCGCCCGAGAGGCGAAAGGACGGCGGCGACCAGCGGTCGAGCTTCTCGGAGTAGCGGCGGACGGCGGCGTCGCCCTCGGCACGCACGGCCCCGAGAATCTCCTCCACGGTGCGGCGGACGGCTTCGTCGGACTCCGGCGTGCGGGGCACGGCTTGTTTCAGGTATTCGCGCATGGTGGCCTCCTTATCCTTTGACGGCGCCGGCGCCGAAGCCGGCGATCAGATGGCGTTGGACGAACATGAACAGCACCGCCAGGGGCAGCGTCATCAGCACCGCCGCCGCCATCATCAGCCCCCAGTCCACGTGCACGCCCTCGAAGAAGTGCATGACGCCCACCGTGAGCGGCATCTGGGTGATCGTGTTGATGAAGATGCGCGCGATGAGGTAGTCGTTCCACGCCACGATGAACGAGAAGATCGAGGTGGCGATGATGCCGGGCACGGCCAGCGGAAGCACGATGAGGCGGAACACCTGAAGACGGCTGGCGCCGTCGACGAGCCCCGCTTCCTCGATCTCGAGGGGGATCGACTTCAGGAACGCCCACATCAGCCACATGCAAAAGGGCAGCGTGATGCTGATGTAGCCGAGCACGAGGCTCGGCAGCCGGTCGGCGAGGCCGAGGGGCACGATGAGCAGGAAGAGCGGAAAGACGTAGATGATCGACGGCACCATGTAGCCGAGGAGGCTGAAGTAGGGGACGACGGATTGCCCGGCGAAGGAAAAGCGCGTGAGGCTGTAGGCGGCCAGCGTGCTCACGCCCACGCTGAGCACGGTGGTGGACACGCTCACGATGACGCTGTTGGCGAACCACGCCAGGAAGTGCTGGGCGGGCGCGCTCGTGGGCCGGTATCCGGATCCGGCTTCGAAGTACATGCGCCGCCCGCCCAGCAAGGCGGCGTAGTGCTCGCCCGTCACGCGCCCGGGAATCAGCCGCACGCTCAGCATCTCGTCGTTCGGGCGGACGGACGTCAGGGCCGCCCAGAAAAGCGGAAAGCACGTGACGGCCGTCACCACCGCCAGCGCAGCGTACACGACCGCCGCCCGCACCCGGCGCCGGGTGGCGCGCGTCACGCGTCCTCCTGTCTCAGCAGGCGCAGGTACAGGACGCTCCCGGCGAACAGGAAGACCAGCATCACCACGCCGGTGGCGGCGGCGGCGCCCAGCTTGAGGTTGGCGGTGGCCTGCTCGAAGGCGTACACGGCGAGGTTGAAGGTCGACGTCCCCGGGCCGCCCCGCGTGAGGAGGTAGATCTCCTCGAACTTGTTGAAGGTCCAGATGGTGCGGAAGACGACGACCACGGCCAGCACCGCCTTCAGCTGCGGCAGCGTGACGTGCAGGAAGCGCCGCCACGTGCCGGCGCCGTCCACTTGCGCGGCTTCGTCGAGCTCGGGCGGAATCGATTGCAGCCGCGCGAGCACGCAGATGACGACGAAGGGCGTGAACTTCCACACGTTGAGCATGATCGTGGTCGCCATCGCCCACGCGGGATGGGAGAGCCAGTAGATGTTGGCGTCGATGATCCCGGCCGCGCGCAGCCCGGCGTTCACCACGCCGAACTCCGGGTTGAACATCCAGCGCCAGATGAGCGCGATGACCACGGTGGGCACCATGTACGGGAAGAGCAATAACCCTCGGAAGACGTTGATGCCGCGCACGGCCTCGTTGAGCAGGAGCGCGATGGCTACGCCGAACACCGCCTGGAGCACCGTGGAGACCGCCGTCCACAGCACCGCCTGCCGCGCCGCCGACCAGAAGACGACGTCCGCGAAGATGTAGCGGAAGTTGTCGAGGCCGACGAAGGTGAACGTCTGGCGAAAGGGCAGCTTGGAGTAGAACGCCAGCCGCACGGAGTCGAGGGCGGGATAGAGCACGAACACGCACGACACCACGACGAAGGGCAGCAGGAACAGCGCCCCGAGCTGCCGGTCCGACAGCCCGGCACTCCACATCCGAAGGCGCGGCGACGGGGGACTCGGCGACGGGGGGTTCGGGGGGCCGCTTTGCGGCCCCCCGATCAAACGGAACATGGTGGGCCAGGCGTTTTTCGCCTCGATCACACCACCAGCCGAATGTGTTCGCGTCGTACCGCCTCGAGCTGCGCGTGCGTCCACTTGACGGCTTCCGCGGCCGGCTTCTTGTCGATGATCACCTGCTGGATGCCCTGCGCGAGGATGCCGCGCCCGTGCACGATGCCCGCGAGGGGGCTGATGCCTTGCAGCAGCTCGTTGCCGGAGTTGCTCGCGTTCTTGAGCGCCTCCACGTAGTACTCGAAGATCGTGCGGCGCTTCGTCTGGAAGAACGGATGCTGCGCCAGCCGCGGGTCCTGCGCCACGTCCTGGAAGACGGGTGACACGTTCGGCACCAGCGACTGGGCGTAGCGGATCTGCCAGTCGCGGCTGGTCAGCAGGTGCACGAGCGCCTGCTTGACCTCCGCCACGTACGGGTTGTTGTCCTTCGGGATCGCCCAGCCCTGGAAGTCGTTCCAGTTGAGCCGCTTGCCCGTCTTCGGATGCGCGGCGTGCTGGTAGGCCTCCATCGTCTTGAAGACGTTCGGGTTGACCTCCGCCGCTCTTCCGAAAACACGGCCCCAGTAGAAGACCATTCCCGATTGTCCCGTCGCCATTGAATCTACGACGTCGAGGAAGGTGTAGCCGACAGCGCCGGGCGGCATGGTGGGGAAGAGCTCGGCGATGAACTCGAACGTCTCCACGGCGGCAGGGCTGTCGAAGACCACCTGCGATTTGTTGGCGGCGTCGAACATGCGCCCGCCTGCTGAGTGCAGCAGCGACATCAGGTAATAGTCGGTGGCGATGGTGCGGCCGAGGGCGATGCAGAGGCCGAAGTTCTTCGTCTTCGCCTTGATCGCCTTGGAGGCGGCGAGGAGGTCGTTCCAGTTCCACTCCGCCGGGTTCTTCGTCACGCCCGCGTCCTGAAGGACGTCGGTGCGGACGACGAGCAGGTGCGACTGGTGATGGGCGGGGAGGACGTACTGCTTGCCCTTCCACGCGCCCCAGTACTCCCACTTCGCGCCCGGGATGAGCCGGTTGCGCCCGATCTTGTCCACGAGGTCGTCCACGGGCTCCAGCAACCCTTCCGCCATGAGCTGGAAGGCGATGGGCGACTCCACGCTGATGCAGCCGGCGGGCCGGCCTGCGGCGAGATCGGTCATGAGCTTGGGATAGACGTCCGTCCACGGCAGCGTCTCGATGGCGAACTTGAGCCCGGGCGAATTTTTCTGCGCCCACTCGTTCATCGCGTCCACTCCGACGCCGCCGTACGGCCCCGGCTCGCCCCACACGCGCACGGTGCCCGTCTTGCCCTGCGCGCGCACGATGGTGGGAGCGCCGAGCACGGCGGCGCCCGCGGCGGTGGTCGTGAGGAAGTGACGGCGGCTGACATCCCCGGAATGGCTCATGGGCTCCTCCTTGAGTGGCGGCAAGGGTATACTTTCCTCACGCTGATGGCCACCCTCACCCCCGAGCGCAAGCGTGCCCTTCGCCGCGAATTGGAAACGATCGTGGGGGCCGGCGGTGTGCTGTCCGACCCCGAGGAGCTGCTCGTCTACGAGTCCGACGGCCTCACGCTCTTCCGGGCACTCGCCGACTTCGTCGTCTTTCCCACCGACGTCACGCACGTGGCCGCCATCGTCAGGCTCGCCGGCCGCGAGGGCCTGCCCTTCGTGGCGCGCGGGGCGGGCACGGGGCTGTCGGGCGGCTGCCTGCCCGCCGAAGGCGGCCTCGTCATCTCGCTCATGCGCATGAACCGCGTGCTGGAGGTCGACTACGACAACCAGATCGCGGTGGTGGAGCCGGGGCTGGTCAACCTGCACCTCTCCCACGCGGTGGCGCCGCGCGGCTACTACTACGCGCCCGATCCGTCCAGCCAGCAGGCGTGCACCATCGGCGGCAACATCGCCAACAACTCCGGCGGCCCGCACACGCTCAAGTACGGGGTCACCACCAACCACGTGCTCGGGCTCGAGGTGGTCATGCCCGACGGCGAGGTGGTGTGGCTGGGCGGCCGCACGCGCGACGCCCTCGGCTTCGATCTGGCGGGCGTGTTCGTGGGCTCCGAGGGCACCTTCGGCATCGCGACCAAGATCGTCGTGCGCATCCTCAAGAAGCCGCAGGCGGTGAAGACGGTCCTCGCCGTGTTCAACGAGGTCAGCGCGGCCTCGGCCGCGGTGTCGGCCATCATCGCGCGCGGCCTCGTCCCCGCCGCCATGGAGATGATCGACAACCTCACCATCCAGGCCGTCGAGGACGCGTTCCAGTGCGGCTACCCGCGGGACGCCGCCGCCGCGCTCCTCATCGAGGTGGACGGTCTGAAGGTGGGCATGGAGGCGCAGGCGGAGCGCATCGCGGAGGCCTGCCGCGAGGCGGGCGCGCGCGAGGTGCGCACCGCCGCCGACGAGGCCGAGCGCCAGCTCCTGTGGAAGGGACGCAAGTCCGCCTTCGGCGCGTACGGGCGCGTGTCGCCCGCCTACATGGTGATGGACGGCGTGATCCCGCGCACGAAGCTGCCCCACGTGCTCGAGCGTGTGAACGAGATCGTGGCCGCGCACGGGCTGCGCGTGGGCAACGTCTTCCACGCCGGCGACGGCAACCTGCACCCGAACATCCTCTACGACCCGCGCAAGCCGGGCGAGGAGGCGCGCGTGGTCGCCGCCGGCGCCGAGATCATGAAGGTGTGCGCTCAAGTAGGAGGGTCGATCTCCGGTGAGCACGGCATCGGCCTTGAGAAAGCCGATTTCATGCCTTTTATCTTTTCCGTCGCCGATCTCGCCTTTATGCAGCGGCTGAAGGGGGCCTTCAATCCCACCGGCCTCTGCAATCCCGGCAAGATGTTTCCGACCAAGAAGTCGTGCGTCGAAGTGGGCCCCGTCGCGTACCGACCGCACGCGATCGAAGAAAAGGGCCTCGCCCAGCGCTTCTAGCGCGGGCGACGCTGAACCGTGCCCGCCGCCCTCATCGACAAGCTTCGCGCGGCACTCGGCGCGCCACACGTCCTCACCGGCATCGAGCTCTCTCCCTTCGTCGTCGACGGCCGCACGCCGGAAGCCGCCGTCTTCCCGGGCTCGGTGGACGAGGTCTCCGCCGTGGTGCTGCTCGCCGCCGAGGCGGGCGTGTCGATCCTGCCCTGGGGCGGCGGCACCGCGAGCGGTGTGGGGGCGCCGCCGCCGGCGCCCGGTATCGTGCTCGGGCTGTCGCGCATGAACCGGCTGCTCGAGCACGAGCCGGGCGATCTCACGGCGACGGTGGAAGCGGGCATGACGTTCGGAGCGCTGCAGTCCGCATTGCGCGCGAAGGGGCAGTGGCTGTCACTCGATCCTCCCCAGCCCGAGCGCGCCACCCTCGGCGGCGTCATCGCCGCCGACGCGTGCGGTCCGCGCCGCCAGCTCTACGGCACCGCGCGCGACCTGCTCATCGGCGTGACGGTGGTGATCGCCGACGGCGCCGTGGTGCACGGCGGCGGCAAGGTGGTGAAGAACGTGGCCGGCTACGATCTGCCGAAGCTCTTCATCGGCTCCTACGGCACGCTCGGCGTCGTCGTGGAGATGACGGTCAAGCTCCGCCCGCTGCCCGACGCCGAGCGGCTGGTGGCGCTGACGTTCGACCGCGTGAAGGACTGCGGCGCCGCCGTGCGCGCCGTGCTCGGCAGCGATCTCATCCCCAACGCCCTCGAGATCCTCGACGCCGCCTCCAGCGCCGCCATCGGCCTGCCCGCGTCGCCCGCCCTCGTCGTGGGCTTCGACGGGCTGCCCGAGCAGATCGACTGGCAGGTGGGCGAGCTCGCGGCGCTCGCCAGGCCGCTCGGCGGCCGCGAGTACGGCGCCGGGCTCGCTCCGCTCGACACCGGTCTCTGGACGCGCCTGGCCAGCGCCGCCCGTGACGCGTGCGCGATGCCGGCGGCGGTCATGCGCTTCAGCGTGCTGCCGTCGATGGTGGCGGAGACGATCGAGCATGGCACCGGCGCGGCGCGGCAGCGCGGCCTCGCCAGCGCGTGGG
>CAYQQT010000155.1:2442-8005 GCA_964419375.1 uncultured bacterium | reverse complement strand
ACCCGTGTTTCAGCCTTGAGAGGGCCGTGTCCTAGGCCTCTAGACGATGGGGCCGCCTGGACGAAACCGCGGGGAGATTGGCTGGGGGAGGAGGATTCGAACCCCCGTTACCAGGGCCAGAACCTGGCGTCCTACCCCTAGACGATCCCCCACCAACATCAGCGGCAACGAATTACACCACATGGTACGTGGCGCGTCAAACACACGCGCCGGAAACCCTCAGCGAACCGCAGTCTTGAGCGCGCGACTGGGCCGAAAGCGCGCCACCTTCGCCGCCGGCAGCGCGATCTTCGCCCCCGTCCGCGGATGCCGGCCCGGCCGTGCCGCCCGCCGTGACACCACGAACGTCCCAAATCCACTGATCGTCACCGACCGGCCGCGGCGCAGCGCCTCCACGATCTCGTCCAGGAAGGTGTGCAGCGCGCGCTCGGCGGAGGCGCGCGAGCCGCCGGAGGCCTTGGCGAGGATGCCCACCAGCTCGGACTTGGTCACGAGCGGGAGAGCGCAGGGAGCACGCGGTGCACGGCCTCTTCGAACGCGCGGGGGGAGAACGGCTTCTCGAGCACGGGGGTGTCGGTGCCCTCCAGGAACGACCACGCCTCACTGTTCGCGGTGTCGCCCGTGATGAAGATGAAGCGGCGGGCGAGCTTGCGATCGTGGCGGAGGACCTTGCGGTAGAACTCTTCACCGTCGCCCTCGGGCATGCGCATGTCCGACACGATGAGGTCGTACGACGCGCGGCGGACCGACTCGAAGCCGGCGCGGCCGCCGGTGGCGGCGTCCACGCGCCATCCCGTCTCACCGAGCAGTGTCACCACGAAGTCGAGCACGCTCGGCTCGTCTTCGACCACGAGCGCGACGCGGCCAATGCCGCTGACGGGCGGGCGGCGCACCAACAGATCGGCGCGCTGGCCGGTCACTTTCGTCACGGGCAGCTCGAGCGTGAAGATCGTCTCCCCCGGGCGGCTCTGCACGCTGAGGCGGCCGCCGTGCTCCTCGGCGATGCCGTAGGACACCGACAGGCCCAGGCCGGTGCCCATGCCCACCACCTTCGTCGTGAAGAAGGGCTCGAAGACGCGCGGCAGGGCGTCGGGCGAGATGCCGGGGCCGTCGTCGATCACGTCGGCGAAGACGACGCGGCCGTCGGGACGCACGCGCGTGCGCAGCAGGATGCGGCCCGTGGGCTTGGCCTCGAGGATGGCCTGCTCGGCATTCAGCAGCAGGTTCAGGAAGACCTGCTCGAGCTGCTGGCCGTCGCCGTTGATGACGGGCAGCGGCTTGGTGAAGTCCTTCTCCACCGTGATGCCGGAGAGCGTGAGCTGGTTCAGGCGCAGCGACAGCGTCTGCTCGAGGATCACGTGCACGTCCACGGCGGCGCGCTCGGGCGGGCGCTGGCGCGCGAAGTACAACAAATTGCGCACGATCTTCGCCATGCGGTCGCCCTGCGAGACCATCAGCTCCACGGGGCGCCGCAGCGGCTCCGGCGTGTCGCGCGCGAGCAACAGCTGGCCGTAGCCGATGATGACGCTGAGCGGGTTGTTCAGCTCGTGGGCGACGCCGGAGACGAGCTGGCCGAGGGCGGACATCTTGGCGACCTGCACGAGCTGGGCCTGCGTGTCGCGCAGGCGCACCAGGCTGTCGCGCGCGCTCTCGTAGAGGCGCGCGTTCTCGAAGGCGAGCGCAGCCTGGTCGGCGAAGGCCTGCAGCGCCTGCAGCTCTTCGGCGGTGAACTCGCGGCCCGCGCGGTCCGTCACCGCGAGCGCGCCGATGATGCGCTCGTGGGTGAAGAGCGGCACGCCCACCGCGGAGTGCAGGTTGCGCTCCTGGATCTGCGAGCGCAGCTCGGGCCCCAGCTCCACGCGCGGCTCGCTCAGGATGTCCGTGGTCACCACCACCTTGCGCTCGGCGACGGCGCGGCCGGCGACCCCCTCGCCCGGCCGCAGCACCATGCCGTGCACGCCCTCGCCGTCGGGGCCGCAGGTGCTCAGCGCGTGCAGCGTGCCGTCCTCGGGCTCGAAGCGGAAGACGGCGGAGCCGCGCACACCGAGCAGATCGATGATGCCGCGCGTGGTGAGCTCGGCGATGCGGTCGACGTCGAGGGTGCCCGTGAGCTCGCGCGCCAGGCGGGCCTGCACCTCCGCCACGTCGCGGCGGCGCTGGGCTTCGCGGTAGAGGCGCGCGTTCTGCACGGCCACGCTCGCCTGCGCCACGAACATCTCCACGACGTCGGCGGTCTCCGGCGTGAAGCGCACGGGCTCGGAGTGGCTGAGCACGAGGACGGCGAGCAGCTCGTCGCCCGCGGTGACCGGGTAGCCGAGGAACCCCACCAGACCCCAGCGACGCCACCACGCTTCGGCGGCCATGCGGCTGTCCGAGAAGACGTCGTCGACGGCGAGCGGCGCGCGGTGGCGCGCGACCCAGCCGATGCCGCCCGCGTCATAGCCGATGGTGCGGTGCGGAAGATCGGCCACGATCTCCGGCACGGAGCCGCCGACGAACGACAGCGTGCGCGCGCCGTTGTCGGCCAGCCAGAAGGACGCGAAGCGCACGCCGCTGAGCTGCGCCGCCGACACCGAGATCATGCGCAGCAGCTCGTCGATGTCGAGCGCGCCGGACATCCGCTGGTTGATGGCGGCGAGCGCGCGGATGCGCGCGGCCTGCGCGCGCTCGGCCTGGTAGAGGCCCGCGTTGCGGATGGCGACACCCGCCTGCGCCGCCAGCAGCCGCAGCGCGTCCTGCTCCTCGGGATCGGGCAGCCCTTCGGGCAGGATGTAGTCGAGGACGCCCACGAAGGTGTCGCCCACGTCGATGGGCACACCGTAGTAGCTCGACTTCGGGCGCTGCTGCCACCACTCGCGCGACAGCGTGCGCGCGTGGCTGGCCGGCTGCGGGATCAGCACGGGCTCGTGACGCTCCACGACGAGGCCGGGGAGCCCCGCGTCGGATGGCCGCTCTTGCGGCAGCCCCTCCCACTCCCCTGCGGACAGCGCTGCTGCGCGCAGCACGCGGGCTTCCGTGTCGAGCAGGTGCACGGCGGACATCGCACCCGGGCGCATGGCGCTGGCGGCGTTGGCGATGCGCTGCATGACGTCGGCGGAATCGAGCGACGCGGTGATGGACCGGCTCACGGCCACGAGGTCGCGCAGGCGCGTGGCGCGCTGCACCGCATCCGCGTACGAGCGGGCGTGCTGCATGGCGACCGCGGCGCGCGCGGCGAAGGAGACGACGAGGGCGCGGTTCTCCTCGTTGGCCAGCGATTCTTCGCGCGAGCGCACGGCGAGCACGCCGAGGATGTCGTCGCCGGAGAGGATCGGCACCGAGAGCATGCGCTGGATGCCGGACTCGCGTGCCCACTCGGAGGACAGCGCGCGCGGGTCCTTGCCCACATCCGAGACGTAGACCGGCGCCTTCGTCTCCGCCACGCGGCCGGCCACGCCTTCGCCGAAGGCCACCGTGCGCGGCATGCGCACATCAAGGCTGCCCGGCTCCAGGCTCGAGGCCTGCAGGCGCAGCACGCGCTGCACCGGATCGGCCGTCCATAGCTGCACGACGGGGGCGTTGAGCAGCCGCGCCGTGGCCTGCGTGATGCGGCGCAGGACGTCGTCGACGACGAGCGACTCCGTCACGAGCTGCTCGACCTCGGCCAGCTCGCGCAGGCGCTCGGCGCTGCGCGTGGCCTCGGCGTAGATGCGCGCGTTGTCGATGGCGAGCGCGGCCTGCTCGGCGAGCAGCCGCAGGCCGGCGGTGTCGTCGTCGTTGAAGCGGCGCTCGCTCCAGTAATAGACGACGAGCGCGCCGTGCACGCGGCCCTTGGAGCGCAGCGGGGCGGCCGCCACCGCCTTGAAGCCTTCGCGCTCGATCTGCTCGCGGCGCGCGTCGGCCAGCTTGATCTGGGGATCGGTGAGGATGTTGGAGGTCACCACCGGGCGGCCTTCAAGGATGGCGCGGCTGGCGGGGCCGCCGCCCGCGGGGATCATGCCGGCCATCGGGTACTGCGCGGAGAGGCGGCCCGCCGAGCGCATGACGGAGAACGCGCGCGCGCGGCCGTCCCACGAGACCACCAGCGCCGATTCGGCGTTCATGACCTCGAGCGCGCGGCCCACGATGGTGTCGAGCACTTCGTTGAGATCGAGCGACGAGGTCAGCGACTGGCCGATCGCCTCCAGGGCGCGCACGAAGGTGGCGCGCCGGCGCCGCGCGCTCACTTCTGCCAGGAAGCCGATGGCGCCCGCCACGCGCCCGTCGGCGCCGCGCCACGGCACGTAGCGGGCCTGCATCCAGCCCTCGCGGCCGGCGGCCTCGTACGCCACCTCGCCCGCGGACGACTCTTCTCCAGCGAGCGCACGCTTCAGGTGCGCGGCCACCTCGGTGTCGCGCAGGAAGGCGAGCAGGTCGGCGGCGGGACGGCCCAGGGCGGCGGCGCGCGGCGTGCCCGTCAGCCGCGCCATGACACCGTTCCAGGCCACGACGTGAAGCGCGGTGTCGGTGACAACGACCGCGTCCTCGAGCCCCTCGATGAGACTGGCGCCGAAGTGATCCACGGTAGGTTTACAAGTATAACCGAGCCCTTGGCGCCATCGGTGGCATTACACTTGCTACCCCTACGGTCGGACGGCGAATCCCTGATGGCACTAGACGGTATGCGAATCCTCCTTGTTGAAGACGCGGCGGACATCCGTGAGGTGTTCACAGTGCTGCTGCGGGCGGAGGGTGCCGACGTCACTGCCACGGGGACGGGCCGCGAAGCGGCGGAGATTGCAGGGCGCCGCGACTTCGACGTGGTCCTCAGCGATCTGGGCCTGCCCGACATTCCGGGCGACGTCCTCATCCGCCAGATCCTCTCCAGCTCCCGAAATCACCGCACGCGCGTGATGGTCGTGACCGGATATGGGGAGCCGTACCTTACACGGGCCCATCAGGCGGGGGCCGACGTTGTCTTTACAAAACCCGTCGAGTGGAGCCGCATTCTCGAGTACCTGGAGCGCCCCGGCCTCGCCGCAACCGCCTGACCCACCCGGGCGGTTCGCCCGGATCCGTATGCCATAATGTGCGGGCAATGCGCCTCGATCTCTCCACCATCGTGCTGGCGCTCCTCGCTGTGGCCTTCGCCATCATCGCCTACCTGAAAGACCCGTCGCTGCCCGTGATCGGCGCCCGCAACGGTCTCGCGATGCTCTGGTTCATCCTCCCCCGTCTCGTCCCCGCCCTCCTCCTCGCGGGCCTTCTTCAAGTCCTGATCCCGCAGGAAACCGTCGCCCGCTATTTCGGCCGCGAGGGCGGCATGAAAGCGATCCTCATCGCCTCCGTCGCGGGCGTGCTGACACCCGGCGGCCCCATGATCAGCGTGCCCCTGCTGGTCGCGCTCTCGAACTCCGGCGCCGCCTTACCCTCCCTCGTCGCCTACATGACCGCCTGGTCCCTCTTCGGCATCCAACGAATCATCGCGTGGGAAGCCCCGCTGATGGGATGGAAGTTCGTCGCCGTCCGCGTCATCCCGAGCCTGGTCTTCCCCGTCGTCGCCGGCTGGCTCGTCGCCACCTTCTACTCCGAGTAGCCCCGAGGA